>CAXABH010000169.1:0-4860 GCA_963966925.1 uncultured Rhodobacterales bacterium | reverse complement strand
GGGCCTTCACGACAAATCCGGGCAACCCAATGCAGCGTTTCAATATTGTGTACCAATGTTGGACTTCCAAAAATGCCCACTTGGGCAACAAATGGTGGACGATGACGGGGCAAACCACGCTTGCCTTCGATGGATTCGATCATCGCGCTTTCTTCACCGCAAATATAGGCCCCTGCCCCACGGCGCAGATCGATATAACCAGGCGCAACGATGCCGGCCTGTTCCAAAGCGGCGATTTCTGCATGCAAAATATGCAAAACTGCAGGATATTCGTCGCGCATGTAAATAAACGCTTTTTCCGCCTCAACCGCCCAGGCTGCGATTAACATACCCTCAAGGAACAGATGCGGCGTGCGTTCCAGATAGTAGCGGTCCTTGAACGTGCCGGGTTCACCTTCGTCCCCATTCACAGCCAAGTACCGTGTCCCCGCATTGGCGCGCACGAAACCCCATTTTTTGCCTGATGGAAAACCCGCGCCACCCAATCCACGCAGCCCTGCGGACAGTACTTTATCCTGCACCGCCTCCCAGTCACCACTCTCACGCAGTGATTTCAGCGTTGCGTACCCACCATTCGCCACATAAGCGTCCAGCGTTTCGTAAGCGGGGATTTCGGCATGAAAATCGCCCGAAGCGATGACTGCATTCACCTTTTCTGGGGTGGCGTGATCAATATGTTTATGACCAATTTCCAAAACGGGCGCAGTATCACAGCGCCCCATACAGGGCGCACGCACAACACGTACCTGCGATGGGTCCAAGCCGCCTTCTAAGGCCTGTTGCAATTGCTCGGCGCCGGCCAATTCGCAGGACAACGAATCACACACACGGATGGTTAAGGAAGGAGGGGGCGTTTCATCCTCTTTCACAACGTCAAAATGGGCATAAAACGTGGCCACCTCGAACACTTCTGCTTGGGACAGTTTCAACTCTTCTGACAATGCGCGTAGATGCGCAGCTGACAAATGACCGTATTCATCCTGAATAAGGTGTAAAAATTCGATCAACAAATCCGCCCGACGTTCGGCATCGCCCAACAACGCCTGAACTTCGATCAGGGCCTGATCATCATATTGGCGCCCTTTTGGTGTGTGACGGCCTTTACCTTTGCCAGACTTCCAAACACCCTTGCGATCATCTAGTGCCATGAGACTCTTCCCTTGTGGTTTGTCCCTGTTTACTTCTCATCGCTGTGATGTGGCGAGACTAAAAACGACACACCTCTGCCTAGAAACGTTCGGTTTGCGAATAAAAGTTTCCCTTGGTGAAATTCCTGCTAATTTTGGGACATGAAACATCTAAGCATTGTCCCATTCCTGATCGCCACTTCGGCGATGTGCGAAACCGAAATGAGCATTGACGAATTTGAACGTCATGCGACGGGGCGCACATTTGATTTTTACAGCTCACAAGGTTTGGTTGGCACTGAACGATATCTGCCAGATCGCCAAGTTGAATGGGCCTTTGACGGGCAACAATGCGTGTTTGGCGAATACTTTGAATGGAATGGATTGGTGTGTTTTTCATATTCGTATTACGGTGAAGTGGAAAACAAACCCCAATGCTGGCGCATGGTGCGCACAACCGATGGAGTTGTCGCGCAATTTCATGGTGAGCAGGGATTTGACGGCAGTGTACAATACATGCGCCCAACAACGCGTGAAATGATCTGTGCTGGGCCAGAAGTTGGAGTTTAAAACAATGTGCCCTGATCATCAGTAGAGGATGATTTTTTTGTTTTCGTAGCAGTTGCACTGCGCGCCAGTGGCATACGCCCATCTTTGAATTCAATTTCCAAATTCGTGGCCTTGGATGCGTCTGATTTTGTCGTGATCAGCTGATCACCATCGCGCACAACCGCATATCCACGGCGCAGCGTTTCCTTGTAACCCAAGGTTTCGCGCAACCGATCCAGCGCGTCTAATCGTTCACGCCGCGCGGCGACTTCGCTTGATGTGATCTGTGCAAAACGCCGTGAGACATCTGAAAATGCACGTCTTTTTTGTTGAACATCACGCTCCAAAATATCGGAACGCAAACGCGTATTCAGTGTGGCAAAACGGTTGCGATCCTGCGCCACGCCACGGAACAAGGCAGGCTGCAAACGAGGGGCGAGTGATCCCAGGCGGCGTGTCTCACTCTCAATGCGGGTACGCAGAAACGAAGGGCGCAATGTCCCAACACGTTCAACCAGAATTGTTTTGCGTCGCTGTACCAAGTGCCGCTGCGCTGCGGGCAATCGATCGCCCCATAAATCCAGTCGCTGGCGGGGGTTATCCAATAACGCCTCAATACGTGGCATGGCCCGAGAGAGATCCCGAACACGCTGCGACCGTTGGCCCAAAGATTGGCTAAGCGCGTTGGACAGCCGCGCGCCCTGTTGATCCACCCATGCCAAAATTTCATGGCGCACGGGCACAGCCAATTCCGCTGCGGCTGTTGGAGTTGGTGCGCGCTTATCGGATACAAAATCAATCAGTGTTGTATCCGTTTCATGCCCAACCGCTGAAATCAGTGGGATGTCCGAGGCCGCGGCAGCACGTGCAACCACCTCTTCGTTAAAGCCCCACAAATCCTCAAGCGATCCACCCCCGCGCGCGATGATCAACACATCTGGGCGGGGCAATGCCCCCCCTGGCGTCATTTCGTTAAATCCCGCAATAGCACGTGACACTTCACCTGCACATTTTTCACCCTGCACGGCGACAGGCCAAACCAACACACGCCGTGGAAAGCGATCACGCAGACGATGTAAAATATCACGAATAACGGCACCCGAGGGTGACGTCACAACGCCAATCACCTCGGGCAAATAGGGCAATGGTCGTTTTTGTGATGCATCAAACAATCCTTCAGCCGCCAGCGCAGCCTTGCGTTTTTCCAACATCGCCATCAGGGCACCAACGCCTGCAGGTTTGATATCATCAATGACCAGCTGATATTTCGACTGTCCGCCAAATGTTGTGATCCGCCCCGAGGCCACAACCTCCATTCCCTCTTCTGGCGGTACACTCAGACGACTTGCCACACCTTTCCAAATCACAGCAGATAAAACAGATTTGTCGTCTTTTAGATCCAAATAAACGTGACCTGATCGTGGAAACGACACGCGCCCAACCTCGCCCCGAATGCGGACATTTGAAAACTCTCCCTCAACGACGCGCTTAATTGCACCTGAAATCTCGGTTACCGAAAACTCAGGATCATTTACACCCATACGTGGATCATCAATCAGGTCGGACATTCTGCCTCGCTTGTACTTTGCTCTTTCACAGCTTAGAACGCGCGCAACAAAAGGCCAAGTGGAGTATTATCATGAACATCCTAATTTTGGGCAGCGGCGGACGCGAACATGCATTGGCCTGGGCTGTGAAACAAAACCCAAAATGTGATGCACTCTTTGCTGCGCCGGGCAATGCAGGGATCGCAGCACATGCAACATGCGTGGCGCTGAACCCAGAAAACAGTGCGGATGTCCTATCCTTTGTTCGTGAAAATAACATTTCGTTTGTGATAGTTGGCCCAGAGGCACCTTTGGCCATTGGGGTTGCCGATGATTTACGCGATGCGGGCGTTTTGACATTTGGTCCCTCAAAGGCCGCCGCACGCCTAGAAGCGTCAAAAAGCTTTACCAAGGAAATCTGTGATGCTGCCCATGCTCCGACTGCGGCCTATGGACATTTCCATGATCCAGAAAGTGCCAAGGCTTATGTGCGTGAACAAGGCGCACCCATCGTTGTCAAAGCCGATGGTTTGGCCGCAGGCAAGGGCGTGATTGTGGCGATGGATTTGGAAACGGCCATAAGCGCGATTGATGACATGTTTTCAGGCACATTCGGCGGCGCAGGGGCCGAAGTGGTGATCGAAGAATTCATGGAGGGCGAAGAAGCGTCATATTTTATTCTATGTGATGGGAAAAACGTTCTGCCCGTTGGAACAGCCCAAGACCACAAACGCGTGGGCGAAGGGGACACGGGCCCAAATACAGGTGGGATGGGCGCCTATTCCCCAGCACCCGTATTAACAGATGAGATTGCAGAACGCGCGCTAAACGAAATTATACGCCCGACCGTCGCCGAAATGGAACGCCGCGGAACGCCATATCAAGGTGTTCTATACGCAGGCTTAATGATCAAGGATGGCCAACCCCGTTTGGTTGAATACAACGTCCGCTTCGGCGATCCAGAATGTCAGGTGCTAATGATGCGCCTGGGTGCCCAAGCACTGGACCTGATGTTGGCCACAGCCGAGGGGCGATTGGATGCGACCAAAGTGAACTGGGCGAATGATCATGCGTTGACTGTTGTAATGGCCGCTAATGGATATCCCGGATCTTATGAAAAGGGTGATGTTATTGGGGGCCTAGATACCTTAGCGGATGACAGTTTTCACAAATGCTTCCATGCAGGTACAAAGACTGATGGCGACGCGACACTGGCCAATGGTGGACGTGTGCTAAACATCACCGCGCGTGGTGACACGCTAAAACAGGCGCAGGAACGCGCCTATGCAGAATTGGATAAGGTGGAATGGAACGGTGGGTTTTACCGGCGCGACATTGGCTGGCGCGCCCTGTAATTCCCAACCGATTTAATTGCCTAGATCTGTTTTTCTGGCATGGTAACGCGCAGACCGTCTAGATCATCGGTGACACGGATCTGACAAGTCAGACGTGAACGTTCTGCATCTGGTTCAAATGCGAAATCAAGCATGTCCTCTTCCATGTCTTGCTTAGCTGGGATTTTCGCAGCCCAATCTGCGTCAATGTAAACATGACATGTTGAACATGCACACGCGCCACCGCAATCTGCGTCAATACCTGGGATATTATTGTCGCGCGCGCCTTCCATCACAGTTAGA
>CAXABH010000168.1:0-4863 GCA_963966925.1 uncultured Rhodobacterales bacterium | reverse complement strand
TCAATCAATAGGTTTGGCATTCTTAGTCCCTTTCAGGGCAATTTGGATCTTTGGGCGATCCGTCATAAAGTTTGTCACCACAATCGTTCACTTCGTGCCAGACGTATCCACGTCCATCAGCGTAAATCGCGACAATGCGGTCAATCCCATATTCAATGTTGCGCTGACCCCAAAATGCGACGGCATTTCCTGCGGCTAAATCTTTGCCGATTTGCTCTGCGCTAAAACACTCAAACCAACCGGGTGCGACGCGTGGTTCTGCATCTGGATGCACCTCAAAGGTTTCGGTTAACATCCCTATGGATTGATCAGTTTGGAAACACGCGCGATAGCGAATAGGTGAACTATCCGCATCAATAGCGTTCAGGGATGAAACGGAAATTTCCTGCGGTGTTCCCGTGACAATAGACGTCAGAACAACCCGGTTGTCGGTATCACTGACATCTTCATAAAATCCGTAGATCTGCAAATAAAACATTGCCGCCCCAGCCAAGGCCGCGCAAATCACAATCACGGAAACGATAAAACGTCCGTTCATGCTGCGTGCCCTCCTGCCTCGGTCAGCACAAAGGCATCTGCACATTTTTTCGCCAACGCGCGCACACGCCCGATGTATGCCTGTCGTTCAGTCACAGAAATAACACCCCGTGCGTCCAGCAGGTTGAAAATGTGACTTGCCTTGATGCATTGATCATATGCGGGATGTGCCATGATGATCCGTTTTGACGTTTTGGGGTCGATATGTTCCTGATCCAGAATGGATTGACACTCGGCCTCGGCCTCTTCGAAATGACGCAACAACACTTCGGTGTTGGCAACATCGAAATTCCAGCGTGCATATTCCTGTTCCGTCTGTTTGAACACATCGCCATATTTCAGCGCGATTGGGGCGTCAGGATCGTTAAATGGCATATCCATAACGTGATCAACGCCCAACACATACATGGCCAACCGTTCCAAACCATAGGTCAGTTCACCTGATACGGGATGGCAATCATGCCCGCCGACCTGTTGGAAATAGGTAAACTGGCTAACTTCCATACCGTCACACCACACTTCCCAACCTAGGCCCCAGGCGCCCAATGTTGGGCTTTCCCAATCATCTTCAACGAAACGAATATCGTGCAGGGCCATGTCGATGCCAATCGCCTCAAGCGATCCAAGGTACAGGTCCTGTAAATCAGGGGGGCTGGGCTTAATCAGAACCTGATACTGATAATAATGCTGCAGGCGGTTTGGATTTTCGCCATAACGCCCATCCGTCGGCCGACGCGAGGGCTGAACATAGGCGGCCGCCCATGATTTCGTGCCCAAAGCGCGCAGGGTTGTTGCAGGATGAAACGTTCCCGCGCCGACTTCCATGTCATATGGCTGCAACACGGCACAGCCCTTAGCTGCCCAGTAATTTTGTAATCTTAGAATAATCTCTTGAAAAGATTTAGGTTTTTCGATTGTCATTGTGCTGACACCTTATACATGCGGCGCGATTTGCCCCTAAATAGGCAAAGCAGCGATCACGGTCAATGAAGGGCAGAAAAATTTAGGTGAAAACGAGACATCGTGGCGCGGGGAAATATTACCAATATTAGACTGGAAATCCCCGAAATGTTTGATATGACCATCTGATAAGTGAAAATATAGCATGTTTAAGGGGTTGGGATGCGTACATATTTAGGCTTTTTTGTCACGATTTGGATGGCGCTTGTCGCTGGGGCAAGCACGGCACAAGACTTACGTTGGATTCAAATTGAAGCGCAACCAAGCCTGTTAGAGGCAGAAACCCGCGCGCGCATTTATGCACAAGAGTTTGCAGATACACAGGCCCATTCCATTGGGTCAGGTTGGTATGCGATCACACTTGGTCCATTGCCAGAAGATCAAGCAGATTTGCGCATGTCCCAATTGCGTCAACGCGCGGCAATCCCGCGCGATAGTTTTTTGTCAGTTGGCACGAATTATCGACAGCGCATTTTTCCAATTGGGCCCGCTCCGATCGCGATATCGCCTGCGCAATCAGTCCAGGAAGACGACGTACAACAGGAAGCGACACAAGTGTCTGACGTTGAAACGACCGAAAGTGTTGCCCCAGAACAAACCCAAGCCGAGCAAAGCGTCGTCGAGCCCGATGAAACCCTAGGCCAAGCACGCGCAAGTGAATCGCTATTAAGCCGCGATGAAAAAATGGACTTGCAGCGGTATTTGAACTGGGCTGGGTATTATAACAGCACGATTGACGCATCATTTGGACGTGGCACGCGGCGTTCTATGGCAGCGTGGCAAGCAGATAATGACCATGAGGCCACAGGCGTTTTGACAACTTTGCAACGGGCGCAATTGCGCGCGCAGTACTTTGCCATTTTTGATGGATTGGGTCTGGAAACGCACCGCGATTTAGAGGCCGGCATAAGCATCGCTTTGCCCAAAGACGTCGTTGCATTTGACGCTTACGCGGCACCACTTGTTCATTTCACATCAAAGACTGCATCTTCGCCTGAGCATGTGTTTTTAATTTCCGCCAAAGGAAATCGTGGAGACTTGGCCGCGATCTATGGCGTGTTGCCCACACTGTCGATTGTTCCAATGGACCTTGATAAATCACTTAATAAGGACCGTTTCGTAATTACAGGGGCGGGCGCGACAAAACGCACTTATATTACCGCATCGCATAAGGGTAGCGAAATCAAAGGATTTGGTTTGATTTGGCCAAATCAAAACGAAGAACAATTCGATAGACTTGTCGCGCATATGCGCAAGAGTTTTGAAACATTCTCTGGCACATTAGACCAAAGTTTGAGTGTCGCAATCAACGATCCAGAAACTGAGTTTGGCGTTGCAATTCGCAAACCTGCCTTTGTAAAAAGTGCGGTTTTCGTTTCAGATCAAGGCCACGCAGTGACCGATACCAGCGATCTGGAACAGTGTAGTGTTCTGACCATTGCCGGTGGGACCTATGATGCAGAAATCATCGCGCGATCTGACACCGGTGCGGGGCTTCTCTCTCCCAAGTCTAGTTTAACACCTATCTCTTATGCAAAATTGGGAAACACTGTGCGCAGGGGCGATAAAACGTTCTTGTCCAGCTATCCTTATGGCGGACGTTTGGGATTGGCCTCGGTCACGGAAACAACGGTGTCTGAAACAACCGATCTATCGGGCAACACCGAAAGATTCCGTCTGGATCTGTTGGCAGAACCTGGTGATTTTGGCGGGGCCGTTTTGGATCAATCTGGAAACTTGGCAGGTGTTTTGGTCAGACCAAGTGAAACGGCGCGCGCGTTGCCAAACAATGTCAACTTTGCCGTGACGGCACGCGCATTGGTCGACATGATGCAATCCGTGGGACTGCAGTTGAATACAGGTCAAAGCCAACGTTTGGATGAAATCGCGTTAATCGCATCGGCGCAAAACATCCTAACACCCATTGAATGTTGGATTGATTAAGCGGCCTGCCAAAATCGGCGCGTGAACAAAACAAACACGGCCATCAATTCCAAACGACCCAAAATCATGCCAAAGATTAGCAATCCTTTGGCAGAGCTGTTTAGGTTTTCAAAATTACCTGTCGGGCCAATCTCTGGCCCAAGTCCTGGTCCGATATTGCCAATAGCAGTCGCCGCACCCGACAGGGCGGTAATGAAATCCAACCCCGTTAGCCCCAGCAAAAACGCCAGCGCACCAAGCGAAATAAAGAACATGACAAAAAACACCATGACAGAATCCATGACGTCTTGTGAAATAGGGCGATCCTGAAAATGGGGAACATGCACACTGTTTGGGGATTGAATTCGGCGCAACTGGGTTGACATGGCCGCAAGCATAATTTGATAGCGGAAAATTTTCACAGAGCATGCAGTGGACCCCGCACACCCACCGATTAAACCAATGAAGAAGAATACCGCCACCATAGGCCCACCCCAAAGCATATAATCGGCCGATGCGTATCCTGTACCGCTCATGATCGAAATAATGTTGAACACCGCCTGACGAAACGCTTGTTCGATGGCGAAGTTCTGCGAATAAATCAGGTAAAAGGTGCTGGCCGTGATAATCACAACCAAAGTCACCATAAATCCGCGAATTTGTTCATCGGCAAAAATTGGCCGCGCGCTGCCATTCAAAAGCTGAACAAAGCGCACAAATGGAAGTGCCGCCAAAATCATGAAGATCGAGGCGACGTATTCCGCAGGCCCTGCCATGGCAGCAAATGATGCATCATGGGATGAAAATCCCCCCGTCGCCACAGTCGTCAGCGCATGGATTAACGCATCAAACCCACTCATATCCACGATAATATAACTTAGGAAACAGGCAATCGTCAGACCAATATAGATAATCGAAATTTGCCCCGAAATTTGCGTCGCACGGGGTAAAATTTTTCCCATTGTATCAAAGGATTCCGCCCGAAAAATTTGCATGCCACCAACACGCAACTCTGGCAAAAAAACCATCGCTACAACAATAATACCGATTCCCCCCAACCAGTTCAAAAGGCCGCGCCACAATAATAATCCACGTGGCAAATCATCTAATCCGCTAAGAACGGTGGATCCTGTTGTCGTTAGGCCAGAGGTTGCTTCAAAAACAGCATCCACAACAGATGACTGTGTCGCCCCCATCAAAAATGGTAGCGCTGCAAAAATGGGCAAGATAACCCAAACACCCGTTGTGAGCAGAAAGGTTTTCTGTAGCTCGAGGCCTTGTGATTTTCCATTTGAGCAGGCCATCGAAACAAATAGCCCTTATAGCGTTTTCATCCCCCCCCCCTGCTCCAACCCGCGCCAATTCCTGTTTCCATCCGCCTCCTCTACCCCCATTTTCCACATCCTCCTTAGCCCCCTACATTCTCCTCCTCTCCCACTCCCT
>CAXABH010000167.1:0-4880 GCA_963966925.1 uncultured Rhodobacterales bacterium | reverse complement strand
CCTGATCCAAAACGCATTGGGCGATGCGCCTGTGCGGGCCACTGTTGGGGATATTGGCATTCTTATGGCTGCGGTTGATGGATTGAATACATCTGAACGTCGTAAAACCGCACTGCGTCGACATATTTGGCGCCCCAAACGGTTTCGTGCATTGCTGGATCGCTTTGCTGGACGCTGTGAAATTCCCGCAGCGCGTCAGGCGCTGATCGCAGCGGATGTTCCGATGGCGCATGCGGGACCACAGATTGGATTGCGTAGCGCAGCCGAGGTAGCAGAACGTATTGACGTGTTGAAATCCGATGCGACATTGGATCCGATTTCCGCAGGTGAAGTCGATTTGATCGAGGCCGTTTTACAGGTGCGTGAAACCTGCCCAAATGCCTTGTCTCAACTGCTTGATATTGCAGTTGATTTGCCTTCAATCTTTGGGGCTGTGACGCGGTTGGGGGAACGATTTGATGCGCTGGATACGCGCGGTGTTGAAACCGCGACGCTGATGTTCGAAACCAGCTATGGGCGCAGCTCGATGGAATATTATGATGGGTTTGTTTTTGGGTTTCACGCGATCCATCACGTAGGACTTAGCCCCATTGCAACTGGTGGGCGCTATGATGCTCTGACCCAACGTTTGGGGCAGGGCGATGCCATTCCAGCGGTGGGCGGTGTTATTCGCCCAGACCTATTGATCCAGATCGCAGGGGGCCCGTCATGACCATTAAACTGGGTGTGCCCTCCAAAGGGCGCTTGATGGAAAAAACCTTTGACTGGTTTGGGGCGCGGGGCGTGACGCTGGCGCGTACTGGGTCAGACCGCGAATACGCAGGCGCCGTGGATGGTGTGACGGGTGTAGAATTGGTTCTGTTATCTGCAGGTGAAATTCCCCGCGAATTGGCCGCAGGGCGCATTCATTTGGGTGTGACAGGCATCGATCTGATCCGCGAAAAACTGGCCGCATGGGATCAACGCGTCGACGTGGTAGCCGAATTAGGATTTGGGTTTGCTGATCTGATATTGGCCGTGCCAAACTGCTGGGTCGATGTAGATACATTAGATGATCTGGATGCCGCAGCCGCCGCATTTCGCGCACGCCACGGTTTCCGTTTGCGGATTGCCACGAAATACCACCGCTTGGTCCGCGAATTCCTGAAACAGGCGGGGGTTGCGGATTATCAAATTGTCGATAGCCAAGGGGCCACAGAAGGTACCGTAAAAAATGAAACGGCCGAGGCGATTGCCGATATCACATCCTCTGGCGAAACATTGCGGGCCAATCATCTAAAAATCCTAAGTGATGGTTTGATCCTGAAGTCCCAAGCCTGCTTATTGCACGCACGCGGCGTTGAATTGTCCGAAGACGAGCAGCGCGATTTGTCCGATTTGTTGGATAAGCTGCGATCATAATTTACATCCGATAGCGGGATGTGATTATAACTGACAGCTGGTCACTTCTAATATTGTGCGGATTTGTAAACGACCTGATGTGATTGGCTTAACACAACATTAAGTTTCGCACCGACGTGATACCGACGTTATACCGATGCGTTACAGCACGCCGATTTCAGCAAGCTTTCCCGCCAATTCGGGGGGTAATGGCTCTTCTGATGCGCGGGCCTTATTTAGGTCCAGCGGGGCATCTTCACCCTTTAGATATCTCCACCCTTGGAAGGGGCGGCGGGGCACTTGGGTTGTCAGAATGAGTTCAGGATCCAGCACGATTGCACAGCGGCGAATGCCGTCGCCGCCGATGACTTCATCCAGACGTAAAATACGTTGGCGACATTGGATAAACCGTTTGATCACCCAATAGATTGATCCGCCATCCAACAGTTGTTTTTCCTGCTTGGGCCACATCCGTGTGATATGACGTGGTAACCCATCTGGCCCCTGTGCTGGTGGGCTTGATTGCCACGCACGCAGGCCATCGATTCCCTCGCTTCCTACGCTGAGTTTCACAAGATGTAGTTGTTTTGTCATATCTAATCCCAATTTGTAGTTTAGAATAGCGATAATTCTGGGTTTGGCAAGTTGACCTTGGATGGTGTAAGCTCTAGTTTATCTAGTCCGAGTATGCAAAAAATCACGCCAGCTGGAGAGCCAGAGTATGACACGTTTCGCAGCCCCAATCGCCGAACAAATCTGGGATATGAAATATCGCTTTAAAGAAGCGGATGGAACACCCCTTGATGGATCTGTGGAAGATACGTGGCGCCGAATTGCGCGCGCGCTGGCCGTTGTGGAAAACGATGCAGATCACTGGGAAAACGAATTTTATGCGGCCCTTGAGGATTTTAAATTCCTGCCTGCTGGTCGCATTACAGCGGGTGCTGGGACAGCACGCAAAGTGACATTGTTTAACTGCTTTGTGATGGGAACGATCCCCGACAGCATGGGCGGTATTTTTGAAATGCTGAAAGAGGCCGCACTAACTATGCAACAGGGCGGCGGAATTGGCTATGATTTCAGTACGATACGCCCCAAAGGGGCCTTGGTCACCGGAGTGGCAGCGGATGCATCTGGCCCCCTGTCATTCATGGATGTTTGGGACAGTATGTGTCGTACGATCATGTCAGCGGGATCACGCCGTGGTGCGATGATGGCGACCATGCGGTGTGATCACCCAGATATCGAAGATTTCATCACTGCAAAATCAGATGCTGCCCGTTTGCGGATGTTTAACGTATCCGTTTTGGTCACAGATCCCTTTATGGAAGCGGTAAAAGCAAACGGATCATGGGATTTGGTGTTTGATGGTAAAGTATATCAAACGGTTAAAGCGCGAGATTTGTGGAACAAAATCATGCGTTCAACCTATGATTATGCTGAACCAGGTGTGATCTTTATTGACCGAATAAACAAAGCCAACAACCTTGGGTATTGTGAAACAATCGCGGCCACAAATCCGTGTGGGGAACAACCATTGCCACCTTATGGTGCATGTTTGTTGGGATCCATCAATCTAGCCCGTCTAGTGAAGGATCCGTTTGAAGCGGACGCAGATTTGGACATTGATGCGCTAGGCAAGCTGGTCGCAACGGCAGTGCGCATGATGGATAATGTAGTGGATGCATCTGAATTTCCACTGCCACAACAGGCCCAAGAAGCCCAAGCAAAACGCCGTATCGGCCTGGGGGTAACAGGGCTTGCGGATGCGTTATTGATGACGGGACTGCGCTACGGATCAGACGAGGCGGCGCGTCAAACCGATCGCTGGTTGCACGCCATCGCGCGCGCCGCATATCTGGCGTCAGTAGATCTTGCCAAGGAAAAGGGCGCTTTCCCATTGTTCGACGCAGATCCGTATCTGGCGTCTGATGCGATGATGCAAATGGATGAGGATGTGCGCGATCACATTCGCACCCATGGCACTCGAAATGCCCTGTTAACTTCAATCGCGCCGACGGGAACGATCAGTCTGTATGCGGGCAACGTAAGTTCGGGGATCGAACCAGTGTTCGCCTATGCCTACACGCGCAAAGTATTGCAAAAAGATGGAACACGCACAGAAGAAGAAGTCGTTGATTACGCCGTGCAAATGTGGCGCGATAAATTTGGCGATGTTGAGCTGCCCGACTATTTCGTGAATGCGCAAACGCTTGCGCCACTGGATCATGTAAAGATGCAGGCAGCAGCGCAAAAATGGATCGACAGTTCGATTTCCAAAACGATCAACTGCCCCGAGGATATCGATTTTGATGATTTTCAGGATGTTTACATGCAAGCCTATGAAACGGGATGCAAGGGGTGCACAACCTATCGCCCTAACGATGTAACCGGTTCTGTTCTAAGCGTTTCAGAAAGCAGCGAAGCGGTGCTTGAGGCGGACCAAGGTGCTGATGTTATTTACATGGCAGAACCCCTTGATCGTCCCCAAGCGTTGGAGGGCAACACGTATAAGCTAAAGTGGCCAGATAGCGAACATGCAATTTATGTCACTGTAAACGATGTCATAATCAACGATCACCGTCGCCCGTTTGAGGTGTTCATCAATTCAAAGAATATGGAACATTTTGCGTGGACCGTGGCACTGACGCGGATGATTTCTGCTGTGTTCCGCCGTGGGGGTGATGTCAGCTTTGTTGTAGAAGAGTTGAAGGCAGTTTTTGATCCTCGTGGCGGTGCGTGGGTGCAAGGAAAATACATCCCCTCAATTCTAGCTGCGATTGGTGGCGTGTTGGAACAGCATATGATTGCTATTGGGTTTTTGGCAGGCGAAGGTATGGGATTAAAAGAAGATCCCAAAGCAAGTCAGCAGGTTGTGAACCTGAATGAAAACCATGGCAAAGCCTGCCCCAGCTGTGGCCAGTTCGACATGCAAATGGTCGAAGGCTGCATGACCTGTCGCAGTTGTGGTCATTCCAAATGTGGGTGACATTGAATTATCGCGGGCCGGCGCGTGATCGCTACCCCATTGGGGCCACGATCATATCCTGAATTTTTCCAGCAAACTGGAACCACTTTTGCCTAACTCTAGGTGAATATGTGATCCTAGGCTATTGCCTGCCAGGTTATTCCAGAAATGATTGCACCCGTTACCGCCAATACCAGATATGCCGCAAAAACACGTGGCTTGACCAAGGCCCAGACTGCGAGAGCGGCAGGAATACAGCTCACTCCGCCTGCGATCATAAAACTTAGGGCTGCGCCTGTGCTCATGCCTTGGGTCATCAAAGCGTCAACCAATGGAACGGCGGCATAGCCGTTCAAATACGCGGGCGCGCCAATAAGCGAGGCAAGGATGATTGTCCCAACGCCTTCCCCACCCAATGCCTGCGCCACCCATTCAGCCGGGATGTAGCGGATCATCAACGCCTCGATCGTGTAGGCCAACATCAACCATTTGGTTAGGAATACTGCGTTTTCGATGGCCGTATCCCGAAACC
>CAXABH010000166.1:0-4883 GCA_963966925.1 uncultured Rhodobacterales bacterium | reverse complement strand
TGTCTATTACTTGCCACGAATGCTTGGCATGAATAGCGCTCATATAAAACGGAGTGGATATGAAAGCGTTTCTTGATTTCCGTCAGAAAGAACATGATCCAAAATATTTTATGCGGTCAGGCGCAATTGCACCAAATCCCGAGCAGCCACAGCGCATTGATATATTAAGGGCTGGCGCGACAGATGCGGGATGCCTATTTTCGCAACCCACCGACATGGGAATAGGTCACATCGCGAAAATCCATTCACCCCAATATCTGACCTTTTTGGAAAACATTCATAAACGTTGGACACGCATTCCTGGTGGTGGTGAAGAGGTGGTTCCAAATATCCATCCCAGAGCACGCCAAGATGGCTATCCACGTTCCGCAGTTGGTCAGGCAGGTTATCATCAGGCAGACACAGCCTGTCCAATCGCAGAGCATACTTGGAAATCTGCATATTGGTCGGCACAAAGTGCCCTAAACGGCGCTGCAACCATCACCGATGGGAATCAGAATGTATATGTCCTTTCGCGGCCTCCCGGACATCATGCATATGCTGATCAGGCTGGTGGGTTCTGTTTTCTGAATAATTCGGCAATCGCGGCCCAGTATTTGTTGTCAAAGGGAATGCGGCCAACAATACTGGATGTCGATGTGCATCATGGAAACGGAACGCAGGGCATTTTTTATCGCCGCGACGATGTGTTGACCGTATCGCTGCATGCAGATCCAGAACGGTTTTATCCGTTCTTTTGGGGCTATGAACAGGAAAAGGGCGATGGGCAAGGTTTGGGATACAACCTGAATTTGCCACTTCCACGAGGAACGGGCGATGATGATTTTCTGATTGCACTGGATATTGGCCTTGCGCGCGCACGTAACTTTGGAAGTGACGTAATTGTTGTGGCCCTTGGTCTGGACGCATCAATCGACGATCCGTTTGAAGGGTTGGCCATAACACAAGACGGATTTGAACGTATCGGTGCCCGAATTGCGCGCCTAGGGTTGCCCTGCCTTATGGTCCAAGAAGGTGGCTATGTTAGCGACAGTTTGGGAACGAACCTGACACGGTTTTTGTCTGGTATCCAAAGCTGACAGCGCTACCAACGACGCTCGAACCGGCGCCGCAAAATCACGGCCAAAGTATTCATCGTTAGTAAGAAAACAAGTAGAATGATGATACCACCCCATGCCCGTTCAATAAACGCAGGGTCAGCGCGTTTTGCCCATTCATAAATTTGCGCTGGCATCGCCGAATTCGGCGAAAACAAACCCTCGGCAACTGATCCGGGCATGTTGGTTGCGATATATCCGATCATCCCAATCAACAACAAAGGTGCGCTTTCGCCAAGTGCCTGTGCCATCCCAATAATCGTACCCGTCAAAATACCTGGGGCGGCCAGTGGAAGAACATGGTGAAACACTGTTTGCATCTTAGATGCGCCCAGACCTAGGGCCGCGCTTCGAATATTGGGCGGAACAGATTTCAACGCGGCACGTGTTGAAATAATAATTGTCGGTATCGTCATGAGGGTTAGCACCAAACCACCGACGATTGGCGTAGATTGGGGCAATTCGACATAATTGATAAAGACTGCCAACCCCAAAATGCCAAAGACAATTGATGGCACCGCCGCAAGGTAGGAAATGGTGATTTCAATAATGTCTGTAACGATATTTTGCTTTGCAAATTCCTCAAGATAGATATACGCAGCAACACCCATTGGCAGCGACAACAATAGCACAACAAGCATGAGATACAGAGATCCCACCATTGCAACACCTATTCCTGCCGACTCTGGCCGCTGATCAGAAGAGTCTGCGCCTAAAATGAAGTCGAGATTGAATTTTTTCTCGATCACGCCAATTGCCGTCAATTTATCGGTCAGATCAAACTGCGCCGCGCTTGCAAATTTACTGTTCTCGACACTTTCGCGTGTATATCGCCCCTTAAGATACCCATCGATCCAACCATTTGTCAGAAATCGAAATTCGACAGTCGTACCAATGACCGAAGGATCAGCAAGAACGTAGTCGCGCATTTGTGCTGCGGCACTCTTGGAAATCATACCGCTTAACGCTTTTTTCTTTAGGTCGGTTTCAATACCATTTTCGCTAAGCTTCGCCTGCATCGCGCGTGCAAGCAGCGGCGTATATCCAAATGTCGAAACCTTCTTAATATCGTCGATGTTGCGATTGCCCTTTTTATCCAGCTTTTTTTCCAAAAGCTCGACTTCCAACGTGATAAACGTCTGTTGAAACGCGCTGGTGCCTCGGAAAACGATGGTGGTGACCAAAACCAACAACATCAATAAGCCAACCGAAATTGCAAAAATACCATAAAGGCGAAAACGACCCTCGGCAGCGTTACGTTTTTTGGTGTGCTCGGAAATATCGTAAAGCGAGCGTTTTGATGGCGCGTCATTCATCATTCGTATTGCTCCCGATATTTTCTGACGATGTATAGGGCAAGGATATTCAGACACAGCGTTAGAACAAAGAGGGTCAGACCCAATGCAAACGCCACAAGTGTTTCTGGGCTGTCAAATTCCAAATCACCGGTCAATTGGCTGACTATGCGTGTTGTGATCGTTGTTAGCGCCTCAAGCGGGTTGCCCGCAAATTTTGCCACCGCGCCCGCGCCCATAACCACAATCATCGTTTCGCCAATTGCACGGGATGTCGCCAGTAGGATCGCGCCGATAATGCCCGGCAGTGCTGCTGGCAAAATCACGCTACGAATAGTTTCAGATTGCGTGGCACCCAACCCATATGAACCATCCCGCAATGATTGGGGGACCGCATTAATAATGTCATCCGATAAGGAAGATACAAACGGGATCAGCATCATCCCCATGACAACGCCCGCAGTTATCACCGAACGTGAATCCGACATCCATTCAACGCCTAAAAACCCACCATCACCAAAGAACATGCGTAGAAATGGACCAAACGTAGTCAGCGCAAATAAACCGTATACAATGGTTGGGATACCTGCCAAAATTTCCAGTAATGGTTTGGCAATCGACCGCACCGGTCTGGACGCATATTCGGACAAATAAATCGCTGCATAAAGTCCAATGGGCACCGATACCAAAAGCGCAACAAAAGAAATATAAAGCGTGCCCCACAACAATGGTAAAATTGAAAGCTGGCTGCCATGACTAAATGATGGCGCCCAGACGAGGCCAAAGAAGAAATCAGTCCAATCATGCATTCTAAAGAAACGTGATGCTTCAAAAATCATGGAAAGAACAATTCCAATACTTGTGAAAATTGCCAATGTTGCGGCGGCGGCCAAGATTAGCAAAACAATACGTTCAACTTGGTTTCGTGCGCGGAAATCTTGTTTCGCTTGAACAAGTGCAATTGCAAATCCAAGGATTGATATCGCAATCACAACCCAATTTCGATAATGGCTACCATGGTTTTCCATGATATGGCGCGTCTGCGAAGCGGACATGATTTCAGGGCGAATTTCACCCGCCAGAAAAATACCAGACTGCCTTAGCGCCGTTTCAATCGCGGTCAGGTCATCTGAGGCCCCCAGCAGAGCATCGCGCGACATTAAACCCGAGGAAACCACTAATTTCAGACCGTTACTCAGACGTTCCACTTCGCTCATCAACAGATTTATATTCGCGTTTTCAGTAATCAATTCCGATGGGATCAAACCCGAAACATGATTTTCAATGAACAGCGACTGAAGATAAGTCCAAATAAGCAAAATAATAAGGGCTGGGATCAGGGACAAAAGCAACCCATTCGTACCGTAGTACTGCGGCAATGAATGCAGTTTTCTTTGATCGCCTGAAACGGACGACAACGCCTTTGAACGCGAAGCAAAAAACGCAACTGCTGATATGATGCAAATCGCGTAAAGAACAGTCAACAACGTCATATATTCGCCTGTCTAAATATTACAAAAATGAGAGGCATGCTTTTACATGCTTCTCTGGCTGGGAACGTTTTTTAGTTAAGTTGTGAAACCATTTCTTGTGTCGCTTCCAACTCTGGGTCTGATACCAAACCGTACTCAGCCAATGGGCCATCAGGACCAGCGATTTCGTCAGACACAAAAAATTCCAAGTATTCTTTCATGCCTGGCACCTGTGAAACATGTGCGTTTTTAACGTAGAACTGCAATGGACGTGACACAGGGTATGCGCCAGATGCGATTGTGTCCGTTGAAGGCGCCACACCGTTGATGTTCGCTGCATATAACTTGTCTGTATTGTTCAACAAAAAGGACAGGCCGAATACGCCAATCCCTTCTGGGTTTGCATCCAAAGAGGCAAGTGTTTCTGTGTAATCACCGTCAATGTCGACCGATGCGCCATCTGTGCGCACTTTGAAACACTCTTTCTCGGCTGCTTTTTTATCACCACCGTTTTCCGCCATGACTTCATCATAGGTTCCGACTGCCTTGCAACCTGCCAACATAACCTTTGTCTCGAACACTTCACGCGTGCCGTGTTTTGTACCGGGGATGAAGGCTTTGATCGCTAATTCGGGCAATGATGCATCAACATCTGACCATGTCGTCGCTTCAGATTTATCTGATAGCGCAAGATAGATTTGTTCAGGACTTAGATCCTCAAATCCTGCGTTCTCAAGGCGAGTGGAAAATGTAATTCCATCGTACCCAATCCGAACTTCGGTTACTGTGCCAACAGTCGCTTCACAGGTTGCCCACTGCTCCTCCTTCATCAATGATGATGAGTTTGCAATGTCGATTGTGTTCAGGCCAACACCTTCACACATGCGTTTACGGCCTGCACCAGATCCACCGCCTTCAACAATTGGTGTTGGGAAATCAAAGTTCTCGCCAAATGCCTCGGCAACGATTGAGGCGTATGGTAACACAGTCGATGAACCTGCTATGTGAACCTGATCACG
>CAXABH010000165.1:0-4892 GCA_963966925.1 uncultured Rhodobacterales bacterium | reverse complement strand
CGTACCCAAGTTCGTTATATTACAACCGCGAGTCGTCCCGCATCGTGCGTCGTTCCGCACGAAAAGAACAATTAGATAAGATATTTTGCAATAATATTAGTGTTACGTTGTATTTTATATTTGTAACAAAATTAACTTATGTTATTTTGTTAATATGGAAAAAGTATTTATTGGCCCAAAATTGCGCCAACTGCGCAAAAAGCACAAACACACACAGGCCGAGTTGGGCAAACTGATTGGGGTCAGCGCGGCCTATGTAAACCTGTTGGAAAATAACCAACGAACCTTAACGGTGAAAGTTCTTATGTCCCTTACGGATGTCTATGGCATTAACGCCCACGAATTGGCGCAAACCCACGAGGCAGAAGACCTGAACACATTACGCATGATGGTGCGCGATCCAATTTTCAATTCAGATGAACCCGATCTACAGCAACTGCGGGGTGCGTTTGCCCATGCCCCACAGTTTGTCGATCGCTTCAAAGAGCTATACAATGACTACCAGCGTTTGGCGGAGTTTGTTCAAAACAGCCTATCCAATAACGAAAACGTTGCAGCACAATCCAATGATGAAACGCAAATCTATGATTTTTTCAAAGCCAATCGAAACTATTTTCCGAAATTAGAAACAATTGCTGAACGACTGCGCCAGAAAATTGGGCATCCACAGGATGAACTTTATCATCGTCTAAAAGATTATTTGCGTTCAATGCATGGCATCCGTTGTCAGGTAGAAAAACTTTCACTGATGGACAACACATTGATGAGCTTTGATGACACAAATAACATCATTCGCTTGTCCGAGGGGCTAGATGCGCCCAATCGCATTTTTCAATTGGCCTATATTATTGCGCGTGTCGATTCCTATGAAATGTTACAAGGGTTTCAGGTGAAAAACCTTACGGCGCGCAACCGTTTATTTAATGAATTGCTGAATTATGTCGCTGCTGCCATCGTGATGCCGTACGATGCATTTTATGATGTGGCAACAAAGACGCGTTATGATATTGATAGGATCGCAGCTGCCTTTGGTGTGACGTTTGAACAGGTGGCACACCGACTAACAACGCTACAAGCCAGTGGTAAACAGGGCATTCCGTTTTTTCTAATCCGACTGGACAGGGCTGGCAATATTACCAAGCGCGTGAATCCAAATAGCGCAGTGTTGGCTGATTTTGGGGGACGCTGTGCGGTGTGGAATATCCACAACGCCCTGCAAAGTCCGAATGTTGTGCTAACCCAAGCGGTCGAATTACCCGATGGAACACGCTATGCAACCATCGCGCGAACAACGGACAGATCTGTATATTCCCGAAAAACCCAGGACCGCCGCATGATTGTTGCGCTGGGTTGTGAATTGCAGTTTGCCCAAAACATTACGTATTTTGATGAAAGTGGGCACAAATTCGACCACGAACCTGCCCCCATTGGATTGAATTGCCAAACTTGCGAACGGCACCATTGCGCCCAACGTGCACATCATCCCCTTCATGTCACGCTTAATTTCGAAACATTTCGGCGCGGCGCAACGCGATATGAAAACTGACCTTAACCGCCGATGTAACTGGTACCTGATTTTGGGCGGAACCAATTTTTTTGGTTGTGTAGACGACCCAAAAGTTCACGCATTTCGCTCATCTCGGCTTCGACAGATGCACGATTGGTATCTGACGTTTTTGCGTCATTCACATTCATAAGTTCACTGCTGTGCTTTGCGATCACAGAATGCAGCGCATCTTCGATAATTTCCAAATCTTTGACGTCCAAATTAAATGTCGTATTCGGCTTGGCCATGGTGATCTCCTGCAATGGTCCTGTGCGATGCTTTGTTTCCTATAAGAAACACTCCAAATTTATGGAAAACGCAAGAAATACAATAGTATACATGAATAACCATATAAATTCATTGGGTTAGCCGTTAAAGAAATGCATCATTTGCGACGAATCGTTATTCAAATTCGTCATGTAATGTCGTAAAAAGGAATCAATTGTTGCCGCAACGTTTGGATCAGTACCACTTCATGCAGTCTTTATAACTCATGTTTGGGTGGTATTTATCGCACAGCTTCACCTTATCCGCGGGATAAAACAGAACGGCAACCGGTTGGGTATAGGCAAAGGCAGCTGCCCATCCAATCAGAAAACAACTGGCCACTAGGGCACAATCACAGCTAAGTGTTCCTATCAAAAATCGTGACATATTGCGTTGGCTACACTGTTGTACACTAAAACTAGTGTAGCGCATTTGTATGCAATTGTCGACAGTTTGCTGATATCCGCGTTTTTATCCCAACATGCGCATCGCAGCCGTATGCATCATATTCCCAAGGGGATGTTCGCTTCCGATATATTGTGTCATGACGCACCCCGTAACTTGCCGCTGTGGATCGACCCAGAAATATGTTGCAGCCGCCCCGCTCCAGCCAAATTCCCCATGCGACGTAGGGTATTGTGCCTGACCGATATCTTCCATCACACGGCCCAACAACCCCCAACCGTATCCAGAAAACGGTTCATCATTTATGCGAAACGTTTTTTGTGGGAAACTAACCCTAACAGCACGCGCCAAATCCATCATTGCGGAACTTAAAATAATATCACCCTCTGGCGTCCTTCCTGTAAGCAGCATATTTACAAAGCGCATGTAATCGGAAACCGTAGAATAAAGCCCGTAACCACCGCGCCGAAAATTAGGATCATTTTGGGGATGTGTCCCGCCCAAATCCGCTTGAACGCTCAGATCATGCGGCATCTTTTGCAGGATTGGCAACTGGGACAAGGAACGCGGTCCATAAACCGCCATGAGCCTGCTGCACTGATCAGGCGATAAACAAAAAGCTGTATCTATCATCCCGAGTGGGTCAAAAATATATGCCTTTAATAAGGGCTCCAGGCGCAGTCCCGTGGCGCATTCGATAGCATGCGCCAAAACGTCGGTCGACACACTATAACGCCACGATTGCCCAGGATCAAAAACCAAGGGTTGATCGGAAATCACCCCTGCCAAATCCGACAGATCACGACGCCCATCGCCCATAATCGCAGCGCTGCGGTAATAGGGGGCAATGGGACATCCAATCGTAAAATCATACGAAAATCCTGCACGGTGGGTTAACAGATGTTCGATGGTAATATGCCCATCCGCAGGGGCAATATGCCCATCAGCACTTAAAACCCGCATTTTTGAAAACCGTGGATCCAGATCGGAAAGTGGCGTATTTAGTCGAAATAGCCCCTCTTCGATCAACTGTAATGCCAACACAGAAACAATCGGTTTGGTCATCGAATAAATACGATATATGGCCCCATCTGGTATGCAGGCGCCGGTTTGCACATTTTGAACACCAGAGTGGCCCGCGAACATGCATTTTGCGTCATGATCAACGCGCCACTCAATCCCCGAAAAAATCCCAGATTGTGTAAGATTGTCCGCTTTTCGCTGTAAAATATCCATGAACAGTTTCCAGTATGATTACGCCTTATTTCATCCCTACTACACTGTTGTGCTTAATTTCTAATCATTTGCATGAAACTTGCTGAATTTAAAATGTACTGGGCAATAATTTCTTGCAATGCATCGCGAAAATGTTAACGCTATCTGTGCCGGGTGCACACGTATTTGGCGAAAAAGAATGTGCCGTAAAGGCTCTTGGGAGGAAATATTATGAAAAAACTATTGGCCGCAGCAGCGGCATTAGCAACTGTGTCTACAATGGCAATGGCAGAGCGCTATGTCATGATCACACACACACAAGGTACAGACCCATTCTGGCCAGTTGTGGAAAAAGGTGGTCGTGATGCAGCCGCAGCGATTGGTGCAGAGTTCGAATACAACTTTGACCCATCAGGCGACATGTCAGGCATGGCAAAATTGATCGAAGCAGCAGCAGCATCAAACCCAGACGGGATTATCGTATCACTACCTGACGCAGATGCATTGGGCGGCGCGATCCGTGCAGCGGCAGACGCGGGTATCCCTGTTGTAACAATGAACTCTGGTCTTGAATCATCAGCAGCCGTTGGCGCGTTGATGCACGTTGGTCAGCCAGAACGCCTAGCAGGTGAAAAAGCAGGTGCACGTGCGAAAGCCGAAGGCGTCACAAACGGCCTATGTTTGAACCAAGAAGCGTTCAACACAGCGCTTGTTGACCGTTGTGAAGGTTACTTCTCAGGTCTTGGTGGCGATCTGAACATGATCGACGTTTCAAACGATGTTACACAGATTGAAACACGTACAGCGGCGGCATTATCTGCAGATCCATCAATCGACGGTGTTCTTGCAGTTGGTCCACACGTGTGTGCAGCAGCAAACAAAGCGATCAAAGACGTGGGTGCAGACGTACACCTATCATGTTTTGACCTTTCACCGGAAGTTATGGACATGATCCAGTCTGGCGATGCGGCATTCACAATCGACCAGCAGCAGCGTCTGCAGGGCTATATGCCAGTGATCGTTCTACACCTGTACAACACAAACGCAGGCATGTTGCCAGGTGCGAACATCCCATCAGGCCCAGGCTTTGTTGATGCGTCAAACGCAGCTTCAGTTGCTAGCCAAGCTGGTGTGAACCGCTAATATTTATCACATGACGTGATACGGACAGGCGGGCAATGTCCCGCCTGTTTTCATAATAAATATAATAAATGGGGATATTATGTCGGAACGGAGTGAATCGGACCGTCTTCAACGCGAAAGCTGGGTTCAGCGCATGTTGCGCCGTCCAGAGATTGGATCATTTGTTGTAATGATCATCATCATTCTAGCGCTGGCCTTTGCATCAAATGGCAAGGCATTTAATGCGTTGGGTTTAAAAAATAATATTGCGATCATCTCGCAGCTGGGCATTATTGCTGTTGGTGCTGCTCTTTTGATGATTGCGGGTGAATTCGAC
>CAXABH010000164.1:0-4919 GCA_963966925.1 uncultured Rhodobacterales bacterium | reverse complement strand
AGCCGTACCCGACACGACCCAAAGTAATCTTGCTTCTGTGAAGGGGTCGAGTAGCTGCCCCGTAACGCCGCCTGTTACGGCAAAGCCCATAATCATCATGAACCAAACCAGCGATGCTGCAGCCGGCTTGCGCTGATCGTTTACTTGCTTCGATAGCAGTACAAGCAGTGAAGTACCGGCCGCCCCGGACCCGACGCCGATCAGTAAATACCCAAGCGCAGCGATGGCGTGTCCTCCAATACCCAAAGTGGGGATCAGCGTCGCACCTAATGTAGCGGTTACGCTTCCGGTGGCGAGTATTGTCATGCCTCCAACAATCCACGGCGTTCTTCGACTTCCTCCGTCGCTACCGTAACCAATGTAAGGTCGTGCTAGCTGCACAACGTGGTGAAGTGTGATTAAAAAGCCGGGAATGGAGGCTGCGAGTGCGTACTCCACGACCATGATCCGATTGAGTGTGTTTGTCGGCAGAAACACAAGCGCACCCAAGGCTGTTTGAACGAGGCCAAGCCTAAAAATGGCGAACCAGGATA
The DNA here is from genome assembly GCA_963966925.1 of uncultured Rhodobacterales bacterium. Taxonomy (GTDB): domain Bacteria; phylum Pseudomonadota; class Alphaproteobacteria; order Rhodobacterales; family Rhodobacteraceae; genus HIMB11. Next base: position 4,386 of record CAXABH010000164.1, on the reverse strand, counting down.
GTGTCTGAAATTTAGACAAGGTAGCCTCCCAGCGCGCAAGCGGTCACCATCATTCCTGCAACGTATTGGGTCACGCCAATGCCGTTGTACCAAGGTGCGAGCAACTTGGGGTTTTGAAGAAAGCGCAGCATTGCTAAGAACTGGCCTGCAATTAGGGTGGCAACCAATGCTGCCGCAAGTGTGAAGTCCCAGCTTTGGAGGAGCCCCAGGACGGCAATCTGGGGAAGTAGCATGACTAAGCATGCGAGCCTCGCGGCTTTTTTGGCTCCGAGTTGAACGGGTAATGTTCGAATGCCAATCGTAATATCGCCCTCGATCGCCTTGAAGTCATTCAGGGTCATGATCCCGTGAGCACCTAGGCTGTAGAGCAAGGCAATGAGTAATATGCTACTGGCAGGCAGATCCCCACCGACTGCGATTGCAGCACCCGTCACCCAAGCGAGGCCTTCGTAGCTGATAGCGACCGATAAATTACCCCACCAACCATTTTGCTTAAGTCGGAGGGGTGGGGCGCTGTAGGCCCAAGCGAAAATAAGCCCAAGTGCAGTGGCGCATGCAACCAACGACAACAAACAAAATGACACTAAAGTAATTTTCAAACCACGCATCCAAGGCAATCCTAAAAACCTAAACCAATGCCACATACATAAGCGCATGCAGCAGAAAGAAAAGGTATTTTCAACATTCATTTTTCATGTGATGAATTTACGACATATGGCCAAAAGGTTCAACGCATGCCATACTATAGTAAATGATTATATTAGGTATTTATACATGAGTACGCCGCAGGAAAAACGTGGCTTGGCCGAGCTGAGCGATGCCAGACGTGAAAGCCGAACGTTATTTTGGTTCGTCGGAATATTTAGTTTTTTCGTCAATCTTTTGATGCTAACTGGTCCGATTTACATGTTGCAAGTCTATGACCGCGTTCTGGGCAGCCGATCAGAGGCGACGTTAGTTGCGCTGACATTATTGGTCGCATTTTTATATGGCATGATGGGCCTGCTGGATTTTGCACGCGGGCGCATTATGGGACGCGTTGGTGCAAAATTTCAGGCGCGTCTTGACCGGCGTGTTTTCGAAGCTGTGTTGCGTAAATCTGCAATCGTAAAAGATGAACGCAGCGCCACAGGGTTGCGCGATTTAGAGGCGGTTCAACGGCTTCAAACCTCACCAGTATTAATGGCATTATTTGATATTCCTTGGACCCCATTATTCCTATTCGGGATCTTCATATTCCATCCTTGGCTTGGGTTTCTTGCCCTTGGGGGTGGGGCCGTTTTGGTGCTTATTGCGATTTTCAACCAGACTTCAACAAAAGCGCCCCAGCTAAAGTCAGCACAAGCAACATTTCAGTCTGATGCAATGTCAGATCAAATTCGCAATCAGGCGGAACTGATCAGATCGTTGGGCATGACAGGAGCGGCATTTGATCGTTGGAACCAGATGCGCTCGGCGGCATTAAACGATCAGCTTAAATCCGCAGATATTGGCGGGGGCTATTCCAGCATAACCAAAACGCTGCGCCTCTTTTTGTAATCCGCAATGTTGGGCTTGGGCGCCTATTTGGTTTTGCAAAACGAACTGACCCCTGGCGCGATGATTGCAGGATCTATCCTGATGGGACGCGCACTGGCACCTATTGAATTGGCCATCGGACAATGGGGATTGGTACAGCGCGCACGCAAAGGATGGAGTTCACTTGCCGCCTTGTTAGGGGAAATTCCACCCGAAGCTCCCAAAACCCCTCTTCCTAAGCCCAAAGCCCGACTTGAGGCACAAGCCGTAACGGTCATTCCACCTGGGCAACAACAGGCCTCACTGCGTGCCGTTAGCTTTGACATCAAACCCGGAAGTGCCGTTGGTGTCATCGGACCTTCGGGTACTGGCAAATCTACATTAGCGCGCGCCATTACAGGCGTGTGGCGCCCAGCAGGTGGCAAAATTCGATTGGACGGTGCATCACTGGATAATTATGAACCCGATGTTTTGGGTCGTCACATTGGATATCTGCCGCAGCGCGTTCAATTGTTCGATGGAACGATTGCCGATAATATTGCACGCCTAGATCCTAATGCAGATCCTGACAAAATTGTATCTGCCGCAAAAAAGGCGGCTGCCCACGATATGATTCTGAAATTGCCAGAGGGGTATGACACAATTGTCACAACCACGGGTGGTCGCCTGTCAGGTGGGCAAATCCAGCGCATTGGTTTAGCACGTGCCATGTATGATGACCCCGTTTTTCTAGTTTTAGACGAACCCAACTCGAATCTCGACAATGAGGGATCGAATGCCCTTAATGCGGCTATTCGCGCAATGAAAGCAGATGAAAAATCGATCATCATTATGGCGCATCGTCCTGCAGCCATTCAAGAATGTGACACGCTTTTGGTATTGGAAAACGGAACTCGAACTGCGTTTGGACCCAAAGATGACGTTTTAAGGACGATGGTTAAAAATCATGGCGAGATTGAGAAATCTGCAGCACCAGGAGGTGTATCATGAGTGCGCCTAAAAATCAGTTTTCATCCACAAAACCATTACTGATCGGCACCATTGCCAGTCTGTTGTTGGTCGCCGGCTTTGGGGGATGGGCCGTTATGGCGCAACTGTCTGGGGCCATCATCGCATCGGGCCAAATCGAAGTTGATCAAAACCGCCAAATCGTACAACATCCCGATGGCGGTGTTGTTGCCGAAATTTTGGTGGATGAAGGGGACACCGTCGAAAATGGTGATGTGCTTCTCCGCCTGAACCCAAGAGCCGAAAAATCTGAACTTACCATTATTCAAGGCCAGCTTTTCGAATTGATGGCCCGGCGGGGTCGGTTGATTGCTGAGCGCGATGATCTAGATGGGGTTTCTTTTGATCCACGCTTAATAAAAGCAGCGTCCGTGGATCCCACAATTGAAGAGTTAAAGTCAGGACAAGAACAATTATTTCATGCACGCCGCGCTAGCCTGATGAAACAAGTTGAACAATTACGCAAGCGCGCAGCGCAAATAGACAACCAAATTGATGGAATCATTGCACAAAAAGCCGCGTTAAATACGCAACTAGAATTGATTAAAATCGAACTGGTCGACCAACAGAAATTGTTGGAACGCGGCTTGGCACAAGCCTCGCGAGTGCTTGCCTTGCAACGAACACAAGCGGAATTAAGCGGTAATTTAGGTGATCTTGTAGCAAAAGAGGCCGAAGCCGCTGGTCGCATTACCGAAATTGAAATCGAGATCCAAAGTCAGTTTACGCGTCGCCAAGAAGAGGCCATCACGCGTCTGCGCGATCAACAGTTCCGCGCACTGGAATTGGACGAACGCGCTCAGGCACTTATGGGAAAACTGGAGCGCATGGACATACGGGCACCTGCCTCTGGCATCGTTTATGGACTGACCGTATTCACACCCCGATCTGTAATCCGTGCCGCCGAACCCGTTATGTACCTAATCCCGCAGGATCGCCCGTTGATCATTGCGGCCCAAGTCTCACCTATCAACATCGATGAATTGTTCGTCTCCCAAGACGTCACACTGCGATTTTCAGCACTGGATCAACGCCAGACACCTGAGTTGTTTGGAAAAGTCATTAAAATATCAGCAGATGCATTCGTAGACGAAAGCACGCGCGCCACCTATTATCGCGCGGAAATCATACTGAATGATGGCCAGATTGATAGGTTACCTGCCAATGTAACATTGATCCCGGGCATGCCAGTTGAGGCATTCATCCGCACCTCTGATCGCTCTCCGCTAAGCTATTTGGTCAAACCACTTACTGACTATTTCGCAAAAGCATTCCGGGAAGGATAATCGCCCTTTTCACCGAAATTGTTTCGCGATAGCGTCATTACAAACAGAATAAGGATACAAAAACATGAGTGCGAACTACGAAGCAAAATTGGCCGACATGGGTTTAACATTGCCCGCGGCGCCTGCGCCGGCGGCAAAATATGTGCCCTTTGTTGTGATTGGGGATATGGTTTATGTATCGGGACAAATTTCCCAGGATGCCAATGGCCTGATCAAAGGCAAATTGGGCGACGACATGGAAACAGAGGCAGGTGCAGCAGCAGCACAGACCTGCGCATTGGGGTTAATGGCACAGCTAAAGGCCGCTTGTGATGGCGATCTTGACCGGTTGGTTCGCGTTGTGAAATTAACAGGATTTGTCAATTCAACATCTGACTTCACCGAACAACCACAAGTGATCAATGGCGCATCAAATCTATTGGGTGATGTTTTTGGCGATGCTGGCGCACATGCCCGCTCCGCAGTTTCCGCCGCGGCATTGCCGTTGGGTGTTGCGGTGGAAATCGAAGGTATTTTTCAGATCAAATAATGCCATCACTTGATCCTGCGTTTTTTAAACAGCCTATTGCGCATC
>CAXABH010000163.1:0-4928 GCA_963966925.1 uncultured Rhodobacterales bacterium | reverse complement strand
CCCGTTTTGTGATGTTGACGCGAAAAAATGACGCTCCATTAGATTTTGATTTCGACAAGGTCCTAGAGCAAAGCCGCGATAACCCCGTGTTTTATGTGCAATATGCAAATGCACGGGTGCATTCGGTTTTGCGCAAGGCCACTGAATTGGGCATGGATGTGTCGGATGCTGTGTTATCGGATGCGGATCGCACGGGGTTGGCGCATGATGCGGAATTGGGTGTTGCGCGCAAACTGGCAGAATGGCCACGTTTGGTGGAAATCGCGGCGCGTACAAACGAACCACATCGGGTTGCATTTTATCTCTATGAATTGGCCAGCGATCTGCACAGCTTGTGGAACCGTGGCAACGACGATGTCGGTCTGCGCTTTGTCCAAGAGGGCGATGAAAGTGCAACGCAGTCGAAAATTTCGCTCGCGCGTGCCGTTTCGGTTGTTATTTCCGCAGGTCTTGGTATTCTAGGGGTAACTCCGGCGGAAGAAATGCGTTAAAACCAGCATCGCTGTTGGAGTTATCAGGGCAACACCTTGAGGACGAGATGGCAGAGCAGTTTTATTCAAATGCGTCACAGGCTGGCGCAGATCAACGTAATTTTTCAGTAGGCTCGGTTTTACATTGGGTCGGCAGTGGTGTCAGTTTGATGCTGCTGGCGGGTGGTGTTTATTGGGCTGTTAATATCGCATCACGGGATGTTACCAAAATTCCGGTTGTGTCGGCACAGTTATCACCGATGCGCGAAGCGCCCGAAAATCCTGGCGGCAAAGCCACGGAAAATCAGGGGCTGAACGTCACACAGGTGGCTGCCATGGAAAACCCACCTGTGGCGGAAACCATTGTATTGGCACCTGTCGCGCAGCCATTGGCGGAAGAGGATTTACCCGAGGCGGAGCGTTTGCAAATGGCAAATGCCGTTGCAACACCCGCACCAGATGGTGAAACAGAACTGGCGGTTGATGTGAACGCGTTGGCCGATGCCATTGTCGCGGGTGAAAAACCGCTAAGCGACATCAAACCTTTGCCGGTACGCGTAGAAGGGGCGAATATTGAACAGGCACTTCGCATGGCTTTGGATGTTGATGAAACGCCCAGCGGGCTAAGCCCACCACGCACAACCATCCGTCCAAAACTGCGTCGACGCGCAACTCAGGCTGCTGCTGTTGTCCCAACCAAACCAGCCATAGCCGCAGGAAGCGTTTTGGTTCAATTTGGCGCCTATGACAGCGCCGCTGTTGCAGAGCAAGAGTGGACACGCATATCAGCAAAGCTGGCGAATTTCCTTGGCACACAAACCCGTGTTATCCAAAAAGCACAAAGCGGTGGGCGTACCTTTTATCGTCTGCGCGCGGCTGGATTTGGTGATATTGCAGAAGCACGCCGGTTCTGTTCAGCCGTTTCTGAAAAAGCAGAATGCTATCCTGTGATCGTTAAATGACACCCCAATCAAAAAAGTTAAATCCAGCGATATTTGGGGTTAAAGGGCCGCGCTTAACGTTTTGGGAAAAAGCATTTTTTGCCCAAACACAGCCATTTGGGTTCATCTTATTTGCACGCAACATTGAAACTGTGGATCAGGTGCGCGGTTTGTGCGCAGATCTTCGCACCGCAGTTGGATGGAACGCCCCTATTTTGATCGACCAAGAGGGCGGTCGTGTTCAACGATTGCTTCCTCCTATGGCGACACAATTTCCACCGCCCCTTGAACAAGCAGAGTTGGCGGGTATGCAGGCTGCGGATGTATTTTTTGCGCGCTACGCGATTATTGGAGATGAGCTACGCAAGGTGGGTATTGATGTGAATTGCGCACCAAATTTGGATATTGCGCGGGATCACACCCACCCATTTTTGCAAAACAGATGTTATGGACGTACACGTGATCAGGTGTCGACCCTTGGGCGGGCGGCCTATGATGGTTTGTTGGCCTCTGGTGTCATGCCCGTCATAAAACATATGCCGGGCCATGGTCTTGCGACTGCAGATAGTCACAAGGGATTATCGCGTGTCACCGAAGATTACGAATATCTAATTGAAAACGATTTTGCGGTATTTGCGGATTTTGCAGATGCAAAAATGGGGATGAGTGCGCATATTTTGTTTGACGCAATTGACCCGCTGTGGCCTGCAACGGTGTCTGTGCGCATGGTCGAGATAATGCGGAATGAGTTATCGTTTTCTGGTTTGATTATGACAGATGATGTTTCAATGGAGGCTTTGCCCGGAACCATTCTAACACGTGCTGCATCGGCGCAGCAGGCTGGAATTGATGTTGTGCTGCATTGCAATGGTGACGCAGACGAAATGCAGTCCGTGGTGGAATTTTTAGAACCGCCCTCGGCATTGACATATCGACGGATGCAGGCGGTTTTGGATGAACGTGATGCACTGGTGCCACAATCACTTGACATCGACGCACTGCGCGCGCAGCTTGGTGTTTAACGCAAACCATATCCCAGATCCATGAGCGAGCACCAAGATCTATTTCCCTCTCACGATGAAACACAATCTGTATCTGACAGGTTATCAGCCGAAGCGCTGATTGTTGATGTTGATGGGTTTGAAGGACCTCTTGATCTGTTGCTAACGTTGTCGCGCACGCAAAAGGTTGATTTGATGCGCATTTCAGTTCTTGAACTGGCGCAACAATATTTGGAGTTTGTCGAACGGGCCAAAGCCCTGCGCATCGAATTGGCGGCGGACTATCTGGTGATGGCGGCGTGGCTGGCATTTTTGAAATCACGACTATTATTGCCACCCGATCCCACGGATGAGGGACCAAGTGGCGAAGAAATGGCCGCGCATCTGGCGTTTCAACTAGAACGGCTTCAGGCGATGCGTGATTGTGCTGCGCGCCTTATGGCACGGGATCAAAAGGGGCGTGATTTCTTTGTACGTGGTATTCCTGAAAATGTTGAAACAGTGCGCACACTGAATTACACCGCCAATTTGTTGGATCTGATGCAGGCCTATTCCCGTATCCGTACACGGGACGAATTTCGCCCCTTTGTTATGGATCGCAATGACATCTTTACCATGGAAGAGGCGTTGGAACGGATGCGCGGTTTGATTGGCTTTGCCGTTGATTGGGTGGATATTTCCAGCTACCTGCCCGATGGGTGGGGGGCATCGCCTATGCGTCGACGGGCGGCAACTGCATCAACATTTGCCGCATCGCTTGAATTGGCGAAGGCTGGCAAAGTTGAATTACGTCAAAGTGACACATTCGCCCCATTAGAGTTGCGCAGAAAGGCACAAGAGAATGAGTGACCCGAAGGGAAGTGCAAACGATACACTGTTTGAAGCGCCGCCCATGGGCGAACAAGAGCGCATGGTTGAGGCGATATTGTTCGCCTCGGCTGATCCAGTAAGCGTCAAAGAATTGAATGACCGTATGCCGCATGGATGTGACGCAGCCGAGGCGTTGGTGCATCTACAAAAACGCTACGAGGGGCGCGGCGTGCATGTTGTGCGCATCGGGGAGGCATGGGCCATTCGCACGGCAGGCGATTTGGGTTTTTTGATGCAAAAAGAAACGGTAGAAACGCGTAAACTGTCCCGTGCTGCGATTGAAACGCTGGCTATCATTGCCTATCATCAGCCCGTCACACGTGCCGAGATTGAAGAAATCCGCGGCGTCACCGTGTCGCGTGGTACGATTGATTTGTTGATTGAAATGGATTGGATCCGCTTTGGTCGGCGTCGCATGACCCCGGGGCGTCCTGTGACATTTGTTGTCACGCAAAACTTCCTTGATCACTTTGGTCTGGAAAGCGCACGCGACTTACCTGGATTAAAAGAACTCCGCTCTGCTGGACTATTGGAAAGCCGCCCGCCCCCCGTCGAACCCAGCCCGACGGACGAGGACGAAGATCAAACAGAATTGTTTGAGGATTGAGCGGACATTTGTATTTGATTTGTTGCTAGCGAGTCTAAAAAAATCTTAATAGATTTATTTGGGTTACCGTGATCAGGCCCTTTGGTAAACAAATGAAATTTGTACCCATTGTCCACGAACGATTTCATGCAAAGATGTTCAAAATAGGACAGGTTAGAGCCTGACTAGAAACTGGCGACGTCAAAACTCATCTAATACTACCAGATAAAACATAATCACTCAGACATGGATAATAAATTTGTCGGATTTTGTCTACTTAAAGTGTTTTGATAATTTCAATCCTTGGCCCTGATAGTTTGATTTCAGTTCCGCACCATAAAGCTGTGTCGGGAGGTCCTGCATTTGTTCATAAACCAACCGTCCGACCACTTGGCCATGTTCTAAAACAAATGGTGCCTCGTGGCAGCGTACTTCTAGCACACCGCGCGATCCTGTTCCGCCTGCGGCGTCATGACCAAACCCTGGGTCAAAAAAGCCCGCATAGTGTACGCGAAATTCCCCAACCATCGCCAAAAATGGTGCCATTTCAGCGGCATACATGGGGGGGATGTGAACCGCCTCTTGGCTGACAAGAATATAGAATGCACCGGGATCTAATATGATCTGTCCATCGGTGCTGCGAATATCTTCCCAAAAGTCGCGTGGATCGTAATATCCGATGTTATCCAGATCGATCACGCCTGTATGCGGTTTCGCGCGATAGCCGACCAAATCGCCGGTTGTTGGTTTTAGATCAACAGAAAATCCCAACCCATCATCAATCACCGCTTCGCCTGAAACTAATTTTTGGGTTTCGTGTAGGGCGACCAGTTCCGCGTCTGATAAAATGGCGTGTCCCACACGGAAACGAATTTGGTTAAGGCACATGCCGGGGCGCACCAAAACAGAAAAGGAACGTGGGCAAATTTCAGCATAAAGAGGGCCAGCATATCCCGCGGGAATGCGGTCGAACTCTGTGCCGTCATCGGTGATCACACGCGTGAGCAGATCAAGACGCCCTGTCGAGCTTTTGGCATTTGCAACGGCTGTGATGGTTTGG
>CAXABH010000162.1:0-4959 GCA_963966925.1 uncultured Rhodobacterales bacterium | reverse complement strand
CCCCAATTTTCCAGCCTGCATCGCAACAAACAACCCTGCAAAGAGGGCAATAATCACTTTGCTCCAGTGGGTGTGTTGAGGCGAAAACACTGGTTTCGATGTCATAAAAAGGCGCACTTCATTTGTTTTGGCAGACACTATGTCGCTGAAACGTAAACCACAAACAGATTGTTATGATTGAACTAAAGCTCCCGCCCCGCCGCGCGTTCGCCCAGTTTCAGGCGCAGGGTTGCCGCCACTTGGGAAATGGGTTCTGGTGGTAGGCGTTTGGGGGTGGCATCATCCAACAATTCATCAACGATATTTGACGCATGTTTTAAACACATGTCCGCGATTGCCATCCCGTGCAGCGTGCCCTTAACTGTTCCCAATCCATTTTGCAGACAGGCAGAATAAAGACCATCCTCTAACTGACCAAAGCCCCCAACACCGTTTAATGTCAGGGCCAAATGACCACCCCAGCGGTGCTCCATTTCAACCCCTTTTAACATCGGGAAACGTGCATCGAACGAGGCATCATGTTGTGCATAAACCCCGCGCAGGCGTCGTTCGCTAGGTGACAGGCTGGGTTCATAGGTTGCGCGATTGCGGATGATAATCCGATCCCCCCCAATCCCCGAAATACGGCGCACAGTCGTGCCCAATGGATCCGCAGGCGTAAATCCCCAATGCGCAGCGCCACCTAACCGCGTCACCTCATCCGAGCTTAACGCACGTGTCATGGATGCATAGGTAAAAATATGAACGACGCGGGATTTGAAATACCCAAAGGCCTGTACCAAACCGTTGGTGGCAAGGATCGCGGTTGGTGCGGAAATTGATCCCTTGTTCGTTTGTGCACGCCATGTTCCATCGACTTTATCCAATGCAGTTACCGGCGAATTTTCATAAATTGCAATCCGATTGCTAACAATGGCAGCGCCCAGGCTTTGAATATATTGCGCAGGCTGCAACATTACTGTTCCTGGCGTATAAAGCCCCTGTTTATAGTATGTTATGCCCGTTAATTCACGCATCTGACGATCATCCAAAATATCATATGGTTCGTTCAAATGCGTTAGGTGGTCTTGGTATGCTTGGTTATGCGCGATCCCTTTTTCAGTTGCGGCCGCATTGATTTTCCCAATCTTTTGAAAACATTCGTTTGGTAAACCAAAAGTATCAACCATATCGCAGGCATATGAAATTGCCGCGCGATTGTGCCGAATGCTTTGATGATCACGCGCAGCCTGCCCACCGTAATCACCACTAGCCAAATCATGCGGCAAATCAATCATAAACCCAGAATTGCGCCCTGCTGGTCCTTCGGCCAGGCGAAACGCCTCGACCACCGCCACTGTTGCTGTTGGCTCTAATTCGCTGATCCGTCGTGCTGCCGTCAATCCCGCAAATCCCCCCCCAATAATCAGGAAATCAACATGTCGATTTTCCTCTAACGTGGGGTGGTGTGCAGCGTCGGGCAAAATTTTTGCCCATGCTGCGGGTCCTGGGTTTTTAGGGTGACGGGTGACCTGCATGGATCAGTAATCTTGGTTCAGCGCATCTGCGGCTGGAATTTCACGTTCGCGGCGTGCGATATACTCCAACAGCTGTTCATTAACCGCCTCGTCCAATTTCGGCTCTTCATATTCGGACAACAGATCGCGGGCGCGTTTCAATGCGCGTTCGTTGATTTCAACGGACCCTTCTGCTGCCCATTGTTCGATGGAATTATTGTCAAACATTTCTGGCATAAAGAACGCGGATGAAAATTTTTCCAAGGTATGGGGATGGCCCAAGTAATGCCCACCAGGTCCAATATCGCCCACAGCGGACAAACCTTCGTCAAAATCGTCCCAATTGATCCCTTGGCTCATGCGATAGGCCATGGCGCATTGTTCGGCGTCCACAACGAATTTCGCCGTTGAACAATGCATGCCTGCCTCATTCCATCCAGCCGAGTGCCAGATGTAATTTGCGCCAGCCATCATCACCGCCATAAGGGTCGTCGCACTTTCATACCCTGCTTGGGCATCAAATGTTTTTGCCCCACCCAACGTGTTCGACGTGCGCCATGGAACACCGTAATAGCGCGCCATTTGACCGATCATAAAATTCATCAAACTGATTTCAGGGGTGCCTGCCATGGGTGCACCCGATTTCATTGATACGGTAGATAGGTAATGCCCATAAATTGCGGGCGCCCCTTTGCGGATCACTTGGGTATAGGCCAGTGCTGACAGTGCCTCGGCATTCAATTGTGCCACAGAGGGCGCAACAGAGGCTGGAGTATTTGCCCCACCAAGGACGAAGGGCGAACATAAAACTGGTTGATTGCGCGCACAAAAGGCCCGTAAAGCACCCAGCATGGTTTCATCCCACACCAATGGAGAATTACCGTTGCAGTTCCCTGTGACAACGGGGTGGCTCTCTAAATACCCCTCACCAAACAGAATATCGCACATATCCATCACATCTTCGGCATTTTTGGGACTGGTCGTCATACCCATGAATGTTTTGTCCGAATATTTCATCGACGAATAGGTGATGCGCAAATGGCGTTGGCTGATTGGATGATCATAGGGTTCCACGATATGGTGCGCAGATGAATGCATCGCTGGCAACATTTGGGACAATTTGTGAAAATTTGCCAAATCATCCAATGTTGGATTGCGCCGTACATCATCCAAATCACGCAGATACGGGGCCCCAGTCATCGGAATGAACATGGAATGCGCTTTGCCAAAAGGCAGGTTATGTTCAGGATTACGTGCATGATAGGTGAATTCAGAGGGGATCGTAGATATCAGTTCGCGCACCATGTAACGATCCAGAAAAACCGTTTCATCCACGACCTTGGCACCAACGCGTTTCCAATCCGCAATGGCAATAGGATCGCGGAAATGAACACCCACATTTTCCAAGATATGCATGGACGCCGCATCCATGCGTTCAATTTGTTCTTGGTTCATCGGCTCTGTCAGCGGCAGATTGCGTTTTAACGCAGGCAGCATTTTTACATCGCGTTTTTGTCGGGCGGCTGCGCGCGCACCGCGGCCACGACGGGTTGTTCCAGTTGCTTCAACCATGGTCTCTCTCACTCGGCCTGATTATGTGATGTTATCAGCATCATTTGGATCGCTCAGGTCGATCCAAATGGTTTTCAGTTCTGTGTATTGGTCATGGGCGTGAAGGCCATTATCACGGCCTCCAAACCCCGATTGTTTGTATCCACCAAAGGGTGTGGTAATATTTCCTTCACCATAGCAATTCACAGTCACAGTGCCCGCACGAATGGCGCGCGCCGCACGGATCGATTTGCGAATGTTTGTGCCAAAGACCGAGGCCGCCAATCCATATTCCGTATCATTTGCCAAATCGATGGCCTCATCCTGTGATGCAACCTCGATTACAGACAGGATCGGACCAAAGATTTCTTCACGCGCTTTGGCATCTGATTTGTCGACCTCATAAATTGTGGGTACCAAATACGGGCCATCCATGGTGCCACCCACAACAGCCTCACCTGTCAGGTATCCAGCCACCTTTTTCTGATGTTCCTCATCAATCAACGCCCCAAGGTGGTTTGCAGGATCCAGCGGATCGCCTGTTTTCCAATCCCGCACACGCGCGGTAATTTTATCCATCAGCTCTGCTTTGACATCCTTATGAACGATCAAACGTGAATTTGCGGAACAGTTTTCGCCCATATTCCAAAACGCCGCGTTCACCACATGGCCTGCAACCAAATCCAGATTTTCTGCGTCAGCCAAAACCACAGCCGGGTTTTTACCCCCGCATTCCAATACCACTTTTTTCAGATTGCTATCCGCCGCATAGCGCAGGAACCGACGTCCTGTTTCAGTGGACCCTGTAAAGGACACCATATCAATGTCCATATGCATGCCCAAAGGTTCGCCCACCGTTGGACCATCCCCTGGCAGCACCTGAAACACGCCGCGTGGAACGCCCGCCTCGGCCGCCAATTCCGCCATACGCAACGCCGTCAGACTGGTTTGTTCCGCAGGTTTCACAATCACAGAACAGCCCGCCGCCAATGCAGGCCCGATTTTCCACGCCAACATCAGCAATGGGAAATTCCACGGCAACACCGCCGCCACAACTCCGATGGGTTCACGCACGATGAATGACAGTGCATCGTCACCAGTTGGCGCTGTTTGATCATAAATTTTATCAATCGCCTCGGCATGCCATTTGATGGTGTGAATAGCCTCGGGGATATCGATGGTTTCGCAATCTAAAATGGGCTTCCCACTTTCAAGCGATTCCATCACGGCCAATTCACGACGATTGCGCGTCATCAATTTACACAGGCGGATCAAAACATCCTTGCGCGCGTCAGGGTCCATTTTGGACCAATGCCCCTGATCAAACGCCTCTCGCGCCTTTTGAACCGCCAAATCAACATCATCGCCATTGGCCGTTGTGATGTCTGCAATCACTGCACCCGTTGCAGGGTTTGTTGTTGTCATCACCCCACCGCGGCCTGTGTGATATTTTCCATCAATAAAGGGCGAACGCGGTGGATTTAGATCAGCCGCCAGTGCCTGATATTCTGCATGGGTCAATAGATCGCTCATGAGTTTGCTCCTGTAATGCGGTTGATCGTTGTATTCATAGTTTTGATGACCTGTTCCAATTCGCGTTTGTCATCCTTGTTCAATGGTTGCAGGGGTTTGCGTGGGGGTCCTGCGTCAATTCCGCGAATGGTCAGTCCATGTTTAATACACTGAATGAATTTTCCACCCTGCCCTAGCACCCGCATCAATGCGAGCATGGCCGTCATGATCGCACGCTCCTTGTTAAAATCACCTTCAACCGCACAGGCCTGATACAACGCGATATTCTCCTCGGGCGCGAAATTGGATCCCGCGCACACCCATCTGCGCGCACCCCAAGCGAAAAATTCCAATGCCCGATCATCCATGCCGCAGCTAAGGGCAATATGGGTAAATGTAC
>CAXABH010000161.1:0-4964 GCA_963966925.1 uncultured Rhodobacterales bacterium | reverse complement strand
CACCGCATGCTGCCGAATCCACGACATAGTCGAACCAGAGGGCTTAACCGCGTAAGTTCATGGAAATTCAGGACGATCATCGATTACTGCGTGGTCGTGATACACGCGCGCACATTCTGAAGAACGTAACAGCTGCCGTAGATGCCGAAGGCGTCGTTGGTCGCATTGTGTCCATCATGATCGGCAATACCCCCGAGGTTGCAGTTTACATCCGTGGTCAAGCCCGCGCAGCTAACGTGGTTGGTATCCGTTTTGATGAACAAGTCTGGCCAGACACCGTAACACAAGATGATTGTAAAAGCCGTATTCAAGAGATGAATGATGATCCAGACGTGTTGGGGATTATATTGCAGCGTCCAGTACCCAGTCACATCAATGTTCGTTCTTTGCAATCAGCGATCCACCCCCTGAAAGATATCGAAGGAATGAACCCCGCGTCTATTGGGAATATTGTTTATAATGACGTGGCACTGGCCCCCTGCACTGCCGCAGCAGCGGTTGAATTGATTCATGCCACTGGGTTAATGATGGAGGGGCTTGAGGTTGTAATCATCGGCCATTCAGAAATCGTTGGCAAACCAATCGCGATGATGCTGATGGCAGAGGGTGCGACAGTAACAGTCTGTCATCATATGACACGGTCTGTGGCAATGCATTCGCGTCGTGCTGATGTGGTTGTCGTAGCCGTAGGCAAAGCGCATTTAATTGGCAAAGATATGATCAAGCCAGGAGCCGCTGTAATCGACATAGGCATCAATCAAGTCGAAAACGGCATTGTTGGCGATGTCGATACACACGCGGTCCTGGATGTCGCGGGATGGGTCACCCCTGTTCCCGGTGGCGTCGGCCCTGTCACCACAGCCATTTTAATGCGCAACGCCATTGTCGCCCTACACCGACAAAAAAGCGCCGGGTGGCTGAGTTAAAGCCCGAGATAGGCAATCGCCACAAAGACCGCAGCAACGGCAGCCATCTGGCGTTTCGTCATCTTTTCCCGCAAGAAAATAGCCGCGAGAACGACTGTGATAAGACCAAACGTTGACGCGGCAACCGCTGCAAACTCTGGCGATTTCATTCCACCCGCCGAAATGACGCTGCCTAATGCGATCGTGTCCAGAACACCCATTAGCGCCAATATTAATAAACCATTCTGCGCCCGCCAATTGATGTTTAGGATAATCGCAATTGCAAGAACAACAATCAGAGCAGCAAACCGTGTTGGCGCCATAAGCGCAAGTTCGCCCCCCTGGGCAACCGCGGCTTGCCCGACTGCAAAAGTAATCGCAAAACCTGTACCCGCAGCGACTGACCACAGGATTGCTGGTTTTGGATCCTGCCAATCGGCGTCTTTATCATCTGAAACCGCGACATATCCGACCCCGGCAATCACCAAACCAACAGCCATCCACTGTAAAACCGAAATGGGCGTGCCCGTCAGCATCGCCCAGCCCACTGACAGAATTGGATAAGACCCGATGATTGGCGCAACAAGTCGAACAGGCCCAATGGAAAACGCTTTGTAATGCGCTATTGCCGCAAGCCCAAACAATACGCCAGATAGCAAGGACAGCGATAAAGCCCCTTTGACCATAGGCTCATCCCAATGAACAATACTAATCGGCGTAACCAGAATGCATCCAAAGGCGAGCACTGCAATAATGGATGCAAAAATTCCTGTATTCTGACTGACTTGGCGCACGCAGAGATCATGAATGCCCCACGAAACCGCAGCAAGCAAGCCCAACACTAATGACATCAGGGATCTTTCCGAAAAAACGGGATTAAGAAGACAAAACAGGCGACCAAAAAGAAGACTGAGCCGACCATCGACCAGAAATGTCCCCACGACGCAATAATGAAACCGCAGGCGGATAGAATGAATAGGATCCAACCTAAAAAATTGATTTGATTGTTGGTCATTCTACTACACTACTGACTTGACAGCTCTGGTCTAAATATTCTTATAATGAAACATATTTTCCGCACAAGCAAAAAATAGACGTTGGGAGGCTCCATTGTTAGACGACATATACCCGAAAGTAACCGCGGGTCCACCCAAGCCTAGCATCATTTCAGAGCCACGGATTTTCAGCCTTCCAAAAGATACCGAACGCTATGTCATAGAAGGGTGCGGAGCTATTTTAGTTCCAATTGAAGCTGGTGACCAAATTTCCATTATCAATGAGGAAGGTGGCCAACCATGTGAAGTGATCGCGGCCTGCCCAAAGGGTATTATTGATCCCACAATATTGGGCGCAACGCCCAGTGGACCAGCGAACGGGTTGAAAACGTTATTGACGTCATCAAACCAATCTTTGCGCGGGTTGCGCATGGGGTTAGATGCCCGCGGAATTGATATCGCACAGGGACCGGCAATCAAATTTTTTGACAGCAAAACGCCTGCAGGTTCGAAAGAGGAATTAACAGCCACGCGAACAGGCGTTGCAATTATTGCGGCCCCCCACCCCAATGCATTGCAAGCAATGGATTTTGAGGCACAAGACACCGCTACACCGCTGGTGGTGTTTGTTAAACGCACCAGCATCAAAATGGCGAAAGGGTTTGAATTGCCTGACCCATTGGCAGATCCTTTGCAGGATATTCGTGTTCACACACAAACTGCCGAATCCTTTTTCGTGAAAGCTGGGGACTATATCCAAATTATTGACAAAGATGGTCGTCAGTGCACGGATTTCCAATGCTTTAGTGCACGTAAACTGGATAAAGGGATTGAACATGCATTGGACGTGACAACGACACGTACATTAATGGAACATGCCTATCCTATGCCTGGTTTGCATGCCAAATATTACGATCAGGACATGCTGCCGTTGGTTGAAGTGATACAAGATACCTGTGGGCGGCATGACGCCTTCGCATTGGCATGTTCAGCAAAGTACTATGATGACATTGGCTATCCCGGACATATCAATTGTTCGGATAACTTTAACACAGCACTTTCTAAATATGGTGTTTCTGAACGTGCCGGTTGGATGGCCATTAATTTCTTTTTTAATACTGCAATCGACGAACATGGCGTGATGTACAGCGATGAACCTTGGTCACGGCCAGGTGACTATGTGTTACTGCGTGCATTGACCGATTTGGTGTGCGTCTCTTCTGCCTGTCCCGACGATACAAGCCCAGCAAATGGCTGGAACCCCACAGATATTCACGTACGCACATACAACGGCGAGGAAACGTTTCAACGCTCTATCGCCTTCCGCGCCACACCAGAATCGGAACCAAAAATGACCAAACAAACTGGTTTTCATGACAGCTTTGCCAAGCACACACGAAATTTTATTGAATATAACGGCTATTGGTTAGCGAACTGCATGGCTGAACATGGCGCTATCGCAGAATACCACGCGACGCGTGAAAAATGCGTGATCATGGATTTGTCACCCTTGCGAAAATTCGAAGTGACCGGACCAGATGCCGAAGCATTATGCCAATATATCTTTACCAGAAACATCAAAACATTACCCATCGGCGGCGTGGTCTATACGGCTATGTGTTATGAACACGGCGGTATGATTGATGATGGAACAGTGTTCCGTTTGGGCAAAGATAATTTCCGCTGGATCGGGGGAAATGATTACGGTGGCGAGTGGATGCGCGAACAGGCCGAAAAGTTAGGTCTAAAGGTATTGGTGCGGTCATCAACCGACCAATTACACAACGTCGCCATACAAGGACCAGAAAGTCGCGATTTATTGCGCAAACTTGTCTGGACCGCGCCACACAATCCAGAGTTTGATCAATTGGGCTGGTTCCGCTTTACACCTGCGCGCCTACGCGATGCAACTGGCACACCCTTTGTGGTATCACGGACTGGTTACACCGGTGAACTGGGCTACGAAGTGATGTGTCACCCAAAAGATTGTGCAGAAATTTTTGATGCCATTTGGGAGGTCGGCAAGGATCATGGATTAACACCCATGGGCTTAGAAGCCCTTGATATGGTCAGAATCGAAGCAGGCCTGATTTTTGCCGGTTATGATTTTTCAGACCAAACCGATCCATTTGAAGCCGGTATTGGTTTCACCTGCCCGTTGAAGTCCAAAACCGATGATTTTATCGGGCGCGACGCGCTTATCCGCCGCAAAGAAAACCCAATGCGCAAGCTTGTCGGGTTGGATATCGACAGTTCCGTTGATGTGGCACATGGTGATTGTGTTCATATTGGGCGCGCACAAATTGGTGAAGTCTGCTCTTCAATGCGGTCTCCTTTGCTGGGTAAGAATATTGCAATGGCGCGGATTGACGTTACCCATGCCGCGGCTGGAACATCTGTTGAAATCGGCAAGCTAGATGGACAACAAAAACGCCTACCTGCAACAGTACGCGCTGACCTTGCTGCCTATGACCCAACCAAATCCAAGCCGCGCACACCATAAGCATGGTTTTAGTTATGACCCCAAGATAGGCAACCGCTATTAGATTGTTTCATATGCTGTGGACACGCATTCACGCGAAAGCACATTTTGAACGGGAGAAATCAATGCGCGTTTTCACAATTTCTGTAATGATGCTGATTTGTTCAATAAGTTCTGCAACGGCAGAGGCAGTTAAGTTAAGCGGAGATGAAATCAGGGACCTCATCTCAGGGAATACGGCGTTTGGACGATTGGATGGAGCAAAATACCATCAGTGGTTTGGCCCAGATCATGTCACATTGCGAACGACAGAGGGGTCAACCACCATGCGTGGAAAGTGGCGCGTAGATGACAGTTCACAAGAGTTGCAAACCCTTTGGGTTGGCGAAGAGATGTGGACAGGTCGGTTCATCATGGAATTTGGAAACACCTTTTATTGGGTCAGTAAGGTCACGCCCCCTACCCCCTTTCAAGTTCAAAAGGGTAAAATTAAGTAGATTTGTCAGCCTGTCAAAATGACCAAATCTAATGCTTATGATGTAAAATTTACCGCTAATAGGCCCAATTGAATGGGCCTATTAG
>CAXABH010000160.1:0-4988 GCA_963966925.1 uncultured Rhodobacterales bacterium | reverse complement strand
TTTACTTTTTTATGATCGTAATTTGTCAGATTCTTGAGTGCAAGGGGTATCAATCCTGCGCTCTGATAACTTCACCTTGTTGTGAGGGGGGATTACTTTCACAAAACAAAAGCTAAACTTATCATAAGAAATTATTTTAAAGGATGCCGCGATGTTAGCCATGATCACACATTTTAAAACCTTTGCCGTTTGTGCGATACTGGCGGTAATCCTTGGTTCGACCATCCCGAAACCTGCCGATGCCGCGACAGATACACTGATTGTTGCGGGGGGGTGTTTTTGGTGTGTTGAGGCTGATTTTGAAAAAGTGGATGGCGTAATCGAAGTCACCTCGGGCTATACGGGCGGTAATACTAGGAACCCAACATACCGCGAGGTAACACGCGGTGGTACGGGTCACTATGAAGCGGTTGCAATTACATTTGATCCAGTGGTCGTCACTGCAGAAACCTTGTTACACGCGTTCTTGCGCAGTGTTGATCCAACTGATGATGGCGGTCAGTTCTGCGATCGGGGGGAAAGTTATCGCACAGCGATCTTTGCGACCACATCACAGCGAGACGCCGCAAACCGGGCCGTTAAACAAGCAGAAATAGATTTGGGTCAAAACATCGTGACCCCAGTGTTGGATCGAACAGAGTATTTTCTGGCCGAGGCGTATCATCAAGATTATTACAAATTAGATACACGGGTGCTAACACGATTTGGATATCGTAAACAGTCAGATGTGTACCAACTATATCGGGATGCTTGTGGGCGTGATGAACGCGTCCGTGAACTGTGGGGGGATGCGGCCCCGTTTGCAGGATAGAATCACTTGGAGTGGCAGCTTGATGTTGTTCGATGCCATAAAACGGTAAAAATCGGTATTTTCATGCGACACGACAGCGCGAAGAACAGTGGAATACAAATGCACACTGGACTTCCGCGGATTCCTCGCTAAAACGCAGCAAGGAACAGTCCGTTATGGTACGGATATAACCGCTATAGTCTGACGACTAAATTAACAATGGAGTTTACCTCGTGTCACACGCAGACGATCACGAAGGCACACGCCGCGATTTTATCTACTACGCGACAGCTGGTGCTGGTGCCGTTGTAACAGGGGCCGCAGTATGGCCACTTGTTAATCAAATGAACCCCTCAGCGGACGTGCGCGCACTTGCGTCGATCCGTGTTGACGTGGCCGACGTTGAGCCAGGGACGCAGCTGACTGTTAAATGGTTGGGTAAGCCCGTGTTTATTCGCCGCCGGACAGAAGCAGAAATTGCAGAGGCGCGTCAGGTCGCAATGAGCGATCTTGCCGATTCTGAATCACGCAACGAGAACGTACCAGGTTCTGACGCCTCTGACGAAAACCGTAGCTTGGATGAAGCGGGCGAATGGTTAGTCATGATGGGTGTGTGTACGCACCTTGGCTGTGTACCATTGGGTGATGGCGCTGGTGACTTCAATGGCTGGTTCTGCCCATGCCACGGTTCACACTACGATACATCGGGTCGCATTCGCAAAGGCCCGGCACCAACGAACTTGCCGGTACCTGTCGCGGAATTTGTCGACGCATCAACAATCAAACTAGGTTAAGGGAGAGCTGAGAGATGGCTGGAATTCCTCACGACCACTACGAACCAAAAGGTAACTTTGCCAAAGCCGTGCATTCACGCTTGCCAATTGTTGGTCTTTTGCACGACACACTTATGATCCCCACTCCGAAAAATCTAAACTGGATGTGGATTTGGGGTATTGTTCTAACATTTTGTTTGGGACTTCAGATTGTAACAGGCATCGTTTTGGCGATGCACTACACACCACACGTTGATAATGCGTTTGCATCTGTTGAACACATTATGCGTAACGTGAACGGTGGCCACATGATCCGCTATTTGCATATGAATGGTGCGTCATTGTTCTTTATCGCTGTTTATGCGCATATTTTCCGTGGTTTGTACTACGGTTCATACAAGGCGCCGCGCGAAATCACATGGATTATCGGTATGCTGATTTATCTGTTGATGATGGGTACCGCGTTCATGGGTTACGTATTGCCATGGGGACAAATGTCCTTCTGGGGTGCGACAGTGATCACTGGTCTATTTGGGGCGATCCCATTTGTTGGTGAGGCGATCCAAACATTATTGTTGGGTGGACCCGCGGTTGATAACGCGACATTGAACCGTTTCTTCTCATTGCACTATCTGTTCCCATTCCTGATTGCAGGCTTGGTTATGGTGCATATTTGGGCATTCCACACCACAGGCAATAACAACCCAACCGGTGTTGAAGTACGTCGTGGATCAAAAGAAGAAGCCAAGAAAGACACTGTCCCGTTCTGGCCATACTATGTGATCAAGGATTTGTTCGCATTGGCAATTATTTTGGCAGTATTCTTTGCAATCGTGGGCTTTATGCCAAACTACTTGGGTCACCCCGATAACTACATCGAAGCGAACCCACTTGCGACACCTGCGCATATTGTTCCTGAATGGTACTTCTTGCCGTTCTACGCCATCTTGCGAGCGTTCACAGCAGATGTTTGGGCAGTTCAGTTGGTGTCATTCGTCACTGGCGGCATTGTCGATGCGAAATTCTTTGGTGTGCTTGCAATGTTTGGTGCGATTGCGGTTATGGCGCTTGCGCCGTGGTTGGATACATCAAGCGTTCGTTCTGCGCGCTACCGCCCACAGTTGAAGTTGTGGTTCTGGATCTTGGTCGCAGACTTCTTCTTCTTGATGTGGTTGGGTGCGATGCCAGCAGAAGAACCATATGCGTCACTTTCATTGATCGGATCGGCATACTGGTTTGGATATTTCCTTGTTATCCTTCCGTTGTTGGGCGTTCTAGAAAAGCCTGCACCACAGCCAGCGACGATCGAGGACGATTTCGACGCGCATTATGGCAAAGCTGAAACGCCAGCTGAGTAAGAAAAGGGACTGAAAATGTTGAAACATTTCATCACAAGCGCAATCACGGCACTGACCCTGACCACAGGCAGCGCATTTGCAGCGGGCGGAGCAGGCGAGATTGAGGATGCACATTTCTCATTCGAGGGTCCTCTTGGGACATTCGATCAAGAGCAATTGCGTCGTGGTCTTAAGGTATACACCGAAGTCTGTGCAGCGTGTCACGGGCTGAAGTATGTGCCATTGCGTACGCTTGCCGATAAAAATGGCCTTGGTTATTCAGAAGATCAAGTTCGGGCATATGCGGCAGAAAACTTTGAAGTATATGACGCAGATCTAGACGATACGCGCCCTGCGAAACCAGCAGATCACTTCCCAGCAAATGACGCCGTTGGCGCGCCAGACCTATCTTTGATGGCGAAAGCACGTGCTGGGTTCCACGGCCCCTATGGTACTGGTATCAATCAGTTGGTTAAGGGCATGGGTGGCGCCGAGTATATCGCGGCGTTGTTGCACGGTTACACTGGCGTTGAAAAAGAAGAAGCTGGCGTAACGCTTTATGAAAACACAGCGTTCCCGGGTGGCTGGATTTCAATGGGCCCACCCCTTGAGGATGAGTTGGTTGAATTTGACGACGGTCACAAAAATGACGTGCACCACATGTCAGAGGATGTTGCCGCGTTCCTTATGTGGGCGGCAGAGCCTAAAATGATGGATCGTCAAGAAGCGGGCTTCCGCGGTGTGCTTTTCTTGGCGGTGTTGTCTGTTCTTCTGTATTTCACCAACAAACGTCTTTGGGCGCCGATTAAGCACGGTCGCAACGACTAATTATACGAAAATCCACATGAAAAGGCCCGCTGTGTGCGGGCCTTTTTTGTTTGAAATTTGCAATCTGTTTTGCGTCGGTATCACGTCGGTATTGTGTCGGTGTTTTAAGTTAATTTTGATGTGTCATTGCGCGCCACGAAATAAAACCGACGATTGCGATGTTCAGGAAATTCCATGCAATACCATTCCAAAAGGCCAGTGCATAAGATCCACTAGCGTCATAAATCCACCCGGACATCCACCCGCCCAGTGCCATGCCCATGATTGTTGCCATCATCACAAATCCAACACGTTCACCCGCCACCCGTGCAGGCAGATATTCGCGCACAATGATCGCATAGCTGGGAACAATGCCGCCTTGGGACAGTCCAAAAACCAATGAAACAAGATAGAGCGACGCAAGACCATCTGAGGGCAGATATAAAACCAAACCAACGCATTGAAGTGACGCCCCAATCAAAAGCGTTCTTACCCCCCCTAAACGGTCGGCAAGCACGCCTGAAATTAAACGAGAAAAGACACCGCCCATCAACATTAAGGACAGCATTTCCGCGCCCGCAGTGGGGCCATACCCTAAATCCACGCAATAGGCCACGATATGCACTTGTGGCATAGACATGGCGACACAACACCCAACGCCCGCTAACCCCAGAAGCCATGTTAGGGTTCGCGCACTAAAGGGTAATGCGCCTAATCTATTGCTGGACTGCGCATCGGCGAGTTGGATGGATTGGTCATTTACCTTCTGCGATAGCAGAAGGGAAAACGGCA
Source organism: uncultured Rhodobacterales bacterium (assembly GCA_963966925.1). GTDB lineage: Bacteria > Pseudomonadota > Alphaproteobacteria > Rhodobacterales > Rhodobacteraceae > HIMB11. The sequence goes on along the minus strand of CAXABH010000160.1, from coordinate 489 downwards.
CCATGATGGTGATGGTTAAGGCTGCAAGCCATAAATAAACCCCCTGCCACCCTGATGTTTGCAGCACACCTGTTAGCAATAGGGGCCATATCGCACCTGATAAGTAATTTCCACTGGCCGCGATTGCGACGGCGATACCGCGCCGCTTTAGGAACCATTTTGATACGTCCGCAATTAATGGTCCAAAGGCCGCGGCACTTGCAAACCCCAAGAGCAGTTGAATAAAGCAGATGATCCACAGCGATGATGTCAGCGTTGCGGCGTAAAAAGCAGCCGAATTCAAAACGGCAGCGCCTAATAAGCAGGCCACAATGCCATAGCGGTCCACCATGCGCCCAATGGCATAGTTCCCAACTGCAAATCCAATCATTGTGAATGTATAGGGCAGGGATGCATTCGCGCGATCTAACCCCATTTCAGCCTGAAAGTCAGGCATGAGTCGGAAGAGCACACGTCTGAACTCCAGTCACGTATTGGCATCTCGTATGC
>CAXABH010000159.1:0-4997 GCA_963966925.1 uncultured Rhodobacterales bacterium | reverse complement strand
GGCATACGAGATGCCAATACGTGACTGGAGTTCAGACGTGTGCTCTTCCGATTGCAGGCCAAATGCGGGTTCAATCGATCCCAACAGTATATGCATTTTATCAGGGACAACCGATTGATGGATTTCAAGGTGCATTGCCAGGATCGGAGATCAAAGCCTTTGTAGATCGTGTGATCGAAGCTGCAGGTGGCTCTGTTGATGGCGGATTGTCTGATGCCATAGAAGCAGCAGAACAAATGTTGCAAGAAGGTGCAGCGGGGGACGCGGTCGAAACCTTTGCGGCCATTTTGGGCGAGGATGGAATGAATGTAGCCGCCTACAGTGGTTTGGCGCGTGCGTACATGGCATTGGAGGATCTGGATCAAGCCGAGGCTGTTCTAAATGGCGTACCTGCGGAAATCTCAGAAGCGCCCGAAATTGATGCGGCACATGCGCAACTGGCGCTTGCGCGGCAGGCAGAAGATGCGGGGCCATTGGGTGAATTGTTGGCCGCTGTCGAAGCGGATGCAGACAATCACCAGGCCCGTTTCGACTATGCCCAAGCGTTGCACGCGGCAGGTCAAGTGGAAGAGGCAGTCGAACAATTGTTGCAGCTGTTTCGACGTGACCGTGAATGGAATGAGGGTGCTGCACGATCACAGCTATTCATAATTTTTGATGCACTTAAGGCGAACGATCCAATCGTGCTGAATGGACGGCGTAAACTTAGTTCAATGATATTTGCTTAAACGAATTCACGGGCTAAGTTATCAATATGTCATTTTCATTCGATCTCCCCGGAAGCATTCCAGTTTTTTCGCTGCCAAAGGCCGTGCTCCTACCGCGTTCAAGGCTGCCTCTACATATTTTTGAGCCACGCTATCTTAGTATGATCGAGGATGTGATGAAAACGCCAAGCCGGTTGATTGGAATGATCCAACCTGCCGGCGAAGATCGGTTGCACACAATCGGTTGTGCTGGGCGCTTAACACAGTTTTCAGAAACCGAAGATGGTCGATATATGATTACGTTGACGGGTATATCGCGGTATCGTTTGCAGGACGAAGTAGAAGGATTTACGCCGTATCGCAAATTTAATGTGGTCTGGGATGGATTTGATGCGGATCGCAAGCAAGCGGAAAGTGATAAAGGCCTAAACCGTGAAGCGCTGTTTGAATTGTTGCAACGCTATTTTGAAGGCCGCGGACTGTCGACAGATTGGGATGCAATGAAAGAGGCTGAGGATGAATTGCTGATTAATTCGCTTTCGATGCTCTTGGATTTTGAGGCTGAAGATAAACAAGCCCTGCTTGAGGCGCCTTCGCTGGTCACACGCCGTGAAACGTTGATAACGCTGATTGAATACAGTCTGCGCAGCGGCACAGGAGAGGATATCGTCCAATGAGTGAAACACCGCAATTTGATCGCCGTATGTTAGAGGCACTGATTTGTCCAACCACTCAAACGACATTGGAATATGATAGCGACCGCCAAGAATTGGTGTCGAAAAAGGCAAAACTGGCCTTTCCTATTCGGGATGGTATTCCGATCATGCTAGTGGATCAGGCACGTTCGATTGATGATGCAGCTTAGCGCATCAAATACGGCAGCTTTGTTGTACCTAATCCGGCAGCTTCCCGAATAAAGCTTCTGCGGACTTTAGGAATGTGATTTACAATCCCTAAACCAAGCGCCCGCCCTGCGCGTAACAAGGCATTCGAATTCGAGAAGAGTTTGTTAAACCCATCTGTCGCCAATGCCAATAAATTTACGTCAAAGCGGCGCCATTCCTGATATCGTTCCAAAACATCGATCGCTCCGATATTTTCCCCACGTTGATGCGCATCGCGCAGTACGTGACATAGGGCGGCAATGTCCTTTAGCCCCGCGTTTAACCCTTGGCCTGCAATGGGGTGAATGCCATGCGCTGCATCCCCGATCAGCGCAAACCTGAGCTTCACAAATTCCTCAGCAATGCTTAGGCTAAGCGGATATTTATACCGCTGACCCGCCAATTGAATATCACCCAAAAAGTTCCCAAACCGCGGGCGCAGAACAGATAAATAGGCGGCATCATCCAGCTTCATAATCTCGTTTGCGCGTTCGTGGGTTTCACTCCAAACGATTGAGGATCGGTTTTTTGTCAGTGGCAAAATTGCCAATGGACCTTGTGGCATAAAATATTGATAGGCGGTCGCATTGTGGGTGTTTTCATGTTCAATGGCGCATACCAGTGCACTTTGCCCATATTCCCATCCTTTACGACGAATGCTGGCACGCGTCGCTGTTGCGCCGTGACGGCCATCCGCAGCGATCAAAAGTTTGCCTGTGTAATTTTGGCCAGCATCGGTGGTCACGCTGGCGCATTGTTCTGTACAGAGGTGCGCGTGAATCTTTACGTTTGGATAATAGTCGATCTGATCATTTTCATCGACTGCCGTTTGCAGGACGGGGCGCAGGTATCTGTCTTGTACCATGTGACCCATTGGGCCTTCTTCGATTTCATTGTGATCAAAATGCAAAAAGAAAGGGGAAGGGCCATCCGGTAATTGCCCCTCGCAAACTTTGATATCCAGCATCGGTTGCGCATGATCTTGCAACGCATCCCAAAGGCCCAATGATCGCATCATACGAACAGAGGTCAACGATAGGGCATAGGAACGCCCGTCAAACCCTGTCTCTAGCTGATCGCTTATTTTATGTGCGTCAAAGACGGCAACTTTCAATCCAAAATTAGCCGCCCCAAGCGCCATTGTCGCGCCGTTTAACCCCGCGCCAATAATTAGGATATCATAGGATTTATTCATACTTCGACATATGCATCTGTCAGGGGCATTGTCCAGTGTTGCGATTGTCGCTAGGCTATCAAAAGATAAATGAATGGGTGGATTGATGACTGAAATTTTGCAGTTAACGGCGACAGAACTTGGCGATGCGATTGATAAAGGTGATTTATGCCCCGTTGAAATCACCACGACATATTTGGATGCAATCACTGCCCATCCCTTATCCCCGCGCATTTATTCCGAATTGACCCCAGATCGCGCATTGGCCGAGGCCAAAGATGCGCAAGAGCGTGCGCGGTTGGGGTTGCGACGATCATCATTGGATGGTGTTCCGATCAGTTGGAAGGATTTGTACGATACAGCGGGGATCAAAACAGAAGCAGGATCATTGTTGCTCAAGGATCGTGTGCCATCATCAGATGCGCAGGTTTTGAAAAATGCAACTGCAATGGGGACTGTGTGTTTGGGGAAAACACATATGTCCGAATTGGCGTTTTCTGGATTGGGCCTGAACCCAAAAACCGCAACATCACCCTGTGTACATGACACAGATGCAGTTTCGGGTGGATCTTCATCTGGTGCTGCTGCTTCTGTTGCGTATGGATTGGCACCTGTTGCCATTGGGTCGGACACTGGGGGATCTGTGCGTATTCCATCGGTTTGGAATGATTTGGTTGGTTTGAAAACAACATCTGGCCGTCTGAGTTTGGCAGGCGTCGTGCCGCTGTGCGCGCGTTTTGACACGGTTGGTCCACTTGCGAAAACGGTAACAGATGCCGCGCATGTATTGGCCGTGTTAGAGGGGCGAAAAGCCATTGATACGACGCCCCCCACATTAACAGGACGTCGCCTGGCGATATTGAAAACGGTGGCGATGTCCGAACTGCGCGATGCGCCACAAAGTGCATTTGAAACGGCTGTATCAAAATTTACTGAGGCAGGTGCAGAGATTGTTGAAATCGAAATCCCTGAAGTCGCGCAATCATTCGCACATGCGGGCATCCTGTTCGCCGCCGAGGCCTATGGCACATGGGGTGCCCAGATTGAGGCAAATCCGGATCTGATGTTTGAACCCATTTTGGAGCGTTTCCGTGGTGGGGCCGAATTCAAAGCGGCTGATTACGTTGCCGCATGGCAAGATTTGGAACGTTTGCGGATGTCATATTTGTCAAAAACCGCTGGTTTTGATGCGGTGATTTTGCCAACTGCACCCAGCACACCGCCGAGTATTGAGCGTTTGTTGAGCGATGATGACTATTATTTAACTGAAAACCTACTAGCATTGCGCAACACGCGCATTGGGAACCTGATGGGGTTGTGCGCCCTAACACTTCCAACAGGGATTCCCAGTTGTGGCGTGATGTTGATGGGGCATCCCATGCACGAAGAACGCTTGTTACGCCTTGGGTTAGCCGCCGAAGCGGCCTTGGGTTAAGCCCAGCTGAGGGATTTTCGTCACATAACAGATGATTACGCTGCTTTTTCTGGACGAAAGCGCTGGCATCCGCTATCCTCATAAAAAACGGGACAAAGATCCCGACACATGAGGCAGATTTGAATGGAGTTTCCTGAGCGGTTTTCGAACCTTCCGGACTATGCGTTCCCGCGTTTGCGCGCCCTATTGGATCATCATCCAGCAGGCGGCCAAGTCGTGCATATGACCATTGGCGAACCAAAGCATGCCTTTCCGAATTGGGTTGGTGATATCCTAAGCGAGGCAATGGGTGGATTGAATTCCTATCCTGCGAATGATGGGACACCGGATCTGCGCAATGCGATCGCTGATTGGGTGAAACGGCGGTTCGCGGTTGGGATTGATGCGGATACTCAGGTGCTTGCGTTAAATGGAACGCGCGAAGGTTTGTATAACGCTGCGATGGCATTGTTGCCCGAACAAAAAAATGGACAAACGCCTGTCGTTTTGATCCCTAATCCGTTTTACCAGGTTTATATGATCGCGTCGATTTCGGTCGGTGCCGAGCAAGTATTTGTTCCTGCTGATGCAGAAAATGGATTTTTGCCAGATTACGCATCCCTTTCACCAGACACATTGAATCGGACTGTTGCCGCATATATTTGTTCCCCATCAAATCCACAGGGGGCAATCGCATCGCGTGCGTATTTGGAAACCTTAATCGGATTAGCGGAAAAATACGATTTCCGTATTTTTGCAGACGAATGTTACAGCGAAATTTATCGCGGTGATAAGCCTGTTGGCGCGCTTCAGGTTGC
>CAXABH010000158.1:0-5010 GCA_963966925.1 uncultured Rhodobacterales bacterium | reverse complement strand
GGACTAGATTGGGAAGCAATCAAAGTCGACTTCTTTGCAGGGGAAACACGCAGTGACGCCTATCGCAGCCAAGTCAATGAATTGGGTGAAGCACCTGTTTTGGTGGACGGTGATGTCAAACTGACTCAATCCGGGGTGATCCAGCAATATTTGGCAGAGAAAACGGGCAAATTCGGCGGTAAAACCAAAGAAGAAGAGCGCGAAGTATTCCGTTGGGTTCTGTGGGATAATCACAAACTTTCCTCAATGGCGGGCATGACGCGGTTCTTGATGAATTTTTTACCACCAGAAAAACAACCCACAGAAACGATTGCGTTTAATCAGGGTCGTTTAAAAGCGGCTTATCAAATCCTGGATACGCATTTACAGGGCCGCGCATGGATCGTCGGAGATGATGTCACAAATGCCGACATGACATGTTGCGGATACCTCTATTACCCAGAACCCTTTGGGTTTAATCGCGCAGATTGGCCAAACATTGATGCATGGTTAACCCGCCTATCACAACAACCCGGCTGGAAAGCCCCCTATGATTTGATGCCCGGAAACCCATCTGAACGCGCATAATTGGAGAAGATTGATGAAAGACGTATATATTTATGACGCCGTACGCACCCCCCGCGGCAAGGGCCGCAAGGATGGCGCGTTACACGAAGTGTCTGCCCTTAGCTTGGCAACAAGTGTATTAAATGCAGTTAAAAACCGGAATGACCTTGAGGGGCACGCTGTAGAAGACGTGATTTTGGGCAATGTGACCCAAGTTGGCGAACAAGGTGCCTGTTTGGCACGCACGGCCGTTTTGGCCTCGGATCTGGACGAGGCGATCCCAGGGTTGGCTATCAACCGATTTTGTGCAAGCGGGCTAGAGGCCGTAAACTTAGCCTCAAACCAAATTGCCGGTGGTGCGGGGTCTGGTTACATCGCAGGTGGCGTCGAAAGCATGAGCCGTGTGCCCATGATGTCCGATGGTGGTGCAGTTGGCGTTGATCCCAGCTTTACCTTTGACAATTATTTTGTGCCCCAAGGGATTGGTGCAGACATCATCGCAACAGAATATGGCTTTACCCGCGATATGGCCGATGAAATGGCCGTTGAAAGTCAACGCCGCGCCAAAGCAGCCTGGGATGACAACCGTTTTGAAAAATCTGTCGTGCCTGTGCGCGATGTAAATGGCCTGACCATTTTGGATCATGATGAATACATGCGTCCCACGACCGATATGCAAAGCCTAGGTGCATTGAAACCATCATTCAAAGATCAGGGCGAGGTCATGCCAGGCTTTGATGCGATTGCATTGATGAAGTATCCGCACCTTGAACGTATTAACCACATTCACCATGCAGGCAACAGTTCCGGCATCGTGGATGGTGCTGCGGCCGTTTTGTTGGGGGATAAAGAATTTGGTGAACGCTGGGGCCTGACCCCACGTGCGCGTATCAAAGCAACAGCCAAAATTGGGACCGATCCAACCATTATGCTGACTGGCCCAGTACCTGTGACACAAAAAATTCTACGCGACACTGGCATGGAAATTTCAGATCTTGACCTGTTTGAGGTGAACGAAGCCTTCGCATCTGTTGTGATGCGGTTTGAACAGGCGTTTAACGTTGATCATGAACGCGTGAACGTAAATGGTGGTTCAATTGCAATGGGCCACCCACTCGGTGCAACGGGTGCAATGATCCTGGGAACTTTGTTGGATGAATTGGAACGTTCGGATCGTGAAACGGGCCTTGCAACATTGTGCATTGGCTCTGGCATGGGTGCCGCAACTATCATTGAACGCGTGTAAGGATCTAAAACTATGACGGATTTTAAAATGACCACAGACGCCGATGGCGTTGCAGTTATCACTTGGGATTGTCCTGAAAAATCAATGAACGTGTTGAACTGGGATGCACTGCGTACCCTAGACGGATTCATTGATACCGTTGTTGCAGACGCGACAATCAAGGGGGCAATCATTACGTCGGGCAAGAAAGACTTTGCAGCAGGCATGGATCTGAATGTCTTAGCAGATCTGCGAAATGCATCTGGCGATAATCCGGCACAGGGCATGTTTGATGGGGTCATGCAAATGCATCACATCCTGCGCAAAATCGAACGTGCGGGGATGGATGCCAAAACCAACAAAGGCGGCAAGCCCATCGTTTCGGTGCTGCCTGGAACCGCATTGGGCATTGGTTTGGAAATTCCATTGGCAACGCATCGCATTTTCGCGGCAAATAACCCCAAGGCGAAAATTGGCCTGCCTGAAATCATGGTTGGCATTTTTCCAGGCGCAGGCGGCACAACGCGATTGGTGCGCAAATTAGGGGCGATGGCGGCCTCGCCCTATCTGCTTGAGGGGAAAACACTAGCGCCCGCCAAAGCCAACAGCGCAGGCATTATCGACGTCGTCAGCGACGATCCAATGTCAGAGGCGCGTGAATTTATTTTGAACGCAAAAGACGCCGATATCGTCAAACCATGGGATCAAAAGGGATATAAAATGCCAGGCGGCACGCCCTATACCCCGTCTGGTTTCATGACATTCGTGGGTGCGTCGGCAATGGTGAACGGAAAAACCAAAGGCGCCTTTCCAGCCGCCAAGGCGTTGTTAAGTGCAGTCTACGAAGGTGCGCTGGTTCCCTTTGACACCGCATTAAAGATTGAGGCACGTTGGTTCACGAATATCATGATGAACCCCTCTTCCTCTGCGATGATCCGCAGTCTGTTCATCAACAAAGGTGCCTTAGAAAAAGGCGCGGTACGCCCTGCAGGAATTCCAGATCAAAGCGTGAAAAAAGTGGGCGTTTTGGGCGCCGGCATGATGGGGGCTGGCATCGCGTTGGTTTCTGCCCAAGCAGGCATCGACGTTGTCCTGATTGACCAATCCCAAGATAACGCAGATCGCGGCAAGGCCTATAGCGCAAGCTATATGGACAAAGGCATCAAACGTGGCAAAGCCACCGAAGAAAAGAAACAAGCGCTGTTGAATCGCATCACGGCAACAACGGATTACGCGGCACTTGCGGATGCAGATCTGATCATCGAGGCGGTTTTTGAAGACCCCAAGATCAAGGCAGACGTCACTGCCGCGGTCGAGGCGGTGATCCCACAGGATTGCATCTTTGCCTCCAACACTTCGACCCTCCCAATTACAGAGTTGGCCAAAGCCTCTAGCCGGTCGGATCAATTCATCGGGATTCACTTTTTCAGTCCTGTTGAAAAGATGTTCTTGGTTGAAATCATTCGTGGTCAAGAAACAGGGGATCGCGCAGTGGCCAAGGCATTGGATTACGTGCGTCAAATCCGCAAAACACCCATCGTGGTAAATGATGCCCGCTTCTTCTATGCGAACCGGTGCATTATCCCCTACATTAACGAAGGCATCCGCATGGTCGCCGAGGGGGTATCCCCAGCCTTGATTGACAATGCGGCACGTATGTTGGGCTTTCCAGTGGGTCCATTGCAGTTGGTTGATGAAACATCCATTGATTTGGGCGCAAAAATCGCCCGTGCAACCAAAGCAGCAATGGGAAGCGCTTACCCCGATGGCGCAGTGGATGAAGTCATTTTCTGGATGGAAGGCCAAGGTCGCATGGGCCGCAAGGCCAAGGCGGGTTTCTTTGCCTATGATGAAGCAGGCAAACGCCAAGGGTATTGGGATGGCTTGGCCAAACAATATCCACAGGCCGCTGAACAACCATCGTTGGTCGATGTCCAGCACCGACTTATGTTTGTGCAAGCCTTAGAAGCCGTACGCGCCTTAGAAGAAGGCGTATTGATGGACATCCGTGAAGGTGACGTTGGCGCGATCTTGGGTTGGGGATTTGCCCCAGCAACAGGTGGTCCGCTAAGCTGGTTGGACATCTTAGGGTCGGCCTATGCGGCGGAACGCTGTGATCAACTGGTGGCGGCCTACGGTGATCGCTTTACCTGTCCTGATCTGCTGCGCGACATGGCCGCCAAGGGTCACAGTTTTTATGGTCGCTTTGGCTCAGACGCAAAAGCAGCCTAGGAAAAGCACACAGCTCTCAACAAATCGTCGCCCCTAAGGGGCGGCGTTTTAATATTCGACTATACGGTCGGCTTTTGAACTTGATACCTAAAAGGCATACTCAAAACGCGCGATATCATCCGCACATATCCACGCCACATGATCGCGTAAGTCATTTGTGTAATATGCGCGATAATCCTGATCACGTGTGGACGCATTGACATGACCAACATCGATGTGAAACCCCAAGTGCGTCTTAAGCGGAATCACATCCGCCGCCAGGTGTTCCAGGCGCACATATAGATTGCAAAAATCCACACAAGAGGGACCCTGAACATAACTATGATATGGGGCAGTCTGTAGAGGACGCCAGACGTCAGGTTGATGCAAAAACCCTGCAAAATCATAATCACGCGCCGCCCGAACAACGGGGTGGTCAAAGTGTTGTTCGCGTGCCCAGTGATAATAACTGACCATACGATCCCAGGGATTTCGAACCATGGTAAAGACGAAATAATCCTGCATCGCGCAGGCATCCACAATCCCGTCAATATCGCGCAGGGTGCTATGTTTCCACAACCGTCCAGCAGACGTCAAATCCGCCAATCGTTTGCGACGTTTCTTGGCCTTGGGCGTATCACCTATGATAATATCATCTGCTTTGGCCCGCGCCTCAAGCGCGAGCGTCATGGATGTGCCACCGGTTTTAGGCGCATGAACAAAAATATAGCGCCGCGCGTGTGATATAATCATAACACAGTCTTAGGCGATTTCGCGCCCCGAGCGAAGCACAATAATCACACCCCCCGAAATGATCAGCGCAAATCCCACACCCTGCCAAAAATCAACCATCTGTCCAAACAGCACAAATGCAAACACACTCCCGAACAAAAAAACCGAATATTCAAAAATGGCAACAATCGATGCCTCGCCCAATTGATAGGCACGGGTCATAAGCCCCACCCCAACCAGCGATCCCCATGCCTGTAACAGCAATATCCACCATGCAGGCCACCAATCAGATGTCC
>CAXABH010000157.1:0-5012 GCA_963966925.1 uncultured Rhodobacterales bacterium | reverse complement strand
AAGCCTCCAAAACCCCATGAAAACCTAAAATATATCATAGTGCGTGGTGCAATTGGGTGAATTAACAATTTTGTATACAATTTCAATTTGATGATCTAAGCGCAACCAAGTAACACCAGTTTACACCCCCCAGTAGATCCAGTACGATGCGATATGGCTATACCTGTCGAAAGTTTCATCTTACATCCACAGCAAAGCGGCACGCTGCAAGCGCGGCTGCAACAAACAATAGCACAGGGCATTTTATCTGGTCAGTTTCGCAAGAAAGAAAAGCTTCCCTCAACGCGGAAACTTGCAAAACACCTCGGCATCAGCCGCATAACCGTGACGTTGGCATACACAGAGCTGTTGGCCAGCGATTATCTAATGTCCAAAGACAGATCGGGGTATTATGTGTCGGATACCGCGCCAGAAACGCCCCCGTTTGAAGCTAAAATGCAGACGCCAGATCGTGTGGACTGGACACGCGCTATTGGTCAGCGATTTGCAGAGGCAGATCCAATCAACAAACCCCAAGACTGGGCACGCTATAAATATCGTTTTATCTATGGACAGTCCGATCCAACCCTATTCGATCATGCAAACTGGCGATTGTGCGCAATTCGTGCCCTAGGCGCCAAGGACTTTAATGCCCTGACAGGGGATCAGTTTGATCGCGATGATCCGATGTTGCTAGAGTTTATCGCACGTCATACCTTGCCACGTCGCGGAATCTTTGCAGGAGAAGACCAAATTTTGGTCACTCTTGGCGCACAAAATGAACTTTGGCTTGCCTCCCAAGTTTTACTGACCCAGCGCAGAACTGCAGTGATTGAAAACCCATGCTATCCTGCGATCCTTGAAATTTTAAAACAATCTCGGTGCCATATCCACGCCGTGGATGTAGATGCGGCTGGGATGGTGCCTGACGCAATACCAGATCATGCCTCAGTCATTTTCACTACGCCCAGCCATCAGTGTCCGACCAATCACACGATGCCACTTGATCGACGCCAAACCCTGCTGGAACGTGCGGCAAAGCTTGATGCCTTGATCGTAGAGGATGATTATGAATTTGAAATTGCCAATGCAACAACCCCATCGCCAGCATTAAAATCATTAGATGAAGATGGTCGTGTTATTTATGTTGGCAGTTTTTCAAAATCATTATTTCCCGGCCTGCGTTTGGGCTACTTAGTGGGATCTGCCCCCTTTATCCGCGAGGCGCGCGCGCTGCGCGCAAGTGTTTTACGCCACCCACCCGGACATATTCAGCGAACCGCCGCTTATTTCCTAAGTTTGGGTTATTACGACAGTCAAATTAAACGTACAGCTCGCACCTATCGTACGCGCCGTGAAAATTTGATAAAGGCTATAGAAAAATATAACCTGACACTTCACGGACCAACACCATCTGGTGGATCATCTGTGTGGATGAAAGCACCAGATCATGTGGATACCACAGATTTGGCAGAACGGCTTCGAAATCGAAGCGTGCTGATTGAGCCGGGCTCTGCGTTTTTTCCCAGCGAATTTCCCAGTGTATCTCATTACCGCTTGGCCTATTCTTCCATTGGCCAAGATCACATCGAAACGGGCATCAGTTTGATCGCAGATGAAATTGCACAGACTGGACTCGTGTCATAACCTAAACTGGCCCTACTGGTTTAGGTCAGTTTCACACTAAAACACAGCCAAGGAAAACCGCGTATTTCACGCGCCCATCAGGAGTCGCATTCATGAAAATGACAACAGAAGAAGCGTTTGTAAAAGTATTACAAATGCACGGTATTGAACACGCATTCGGTATCATTGGTTCAGCTATGATGCCAATTTCAGATTTGTTCCCACAAGCGGGCATTCAATTCTGGGATTGCGCACACGAAGGTTCCGCAGGCATGATGGCCGACGGTTACACTCGCGCAACTGGCGAAATGTCGATGATGATTGCGCAAAACGGCCCAGGTATCACAAACTTTGTGACAGCCGTAAAAACAGCATACTGGAACCACACACCTTTGTTGTTGGTTACACCGCAGGCTGCGAACAAAACAATTGGTCAGGGTGGCTTCCAAGAAGTTGAACAAATGAAATTGTTCGAAGACATGGTTGCCTATCAGGAAGAGGTACGTGATCCTTCTCGTGTTTGCGAAGTGTTAAACCGCGTCATCATGAATGCAAAACGCGCATCAGCGCCTGCGCAATTGAACATCCCACGCGATATGTGGACACAAGTCATTGATGTCGAACTGCCTGCGATCGTCGAATTTGAACGCCCATCTGGTGGTGAACAAGCAATCGCCCAAGCAGCAGAGCTGATGTCGAATGCGAAAAACCCAGTGATCCTAAACGGTGCTGGTGTTGTTCTATCGCAGGGCGGCATTGATGCATCACGCATGCTGGCAGAACGTTTGGACGCACCGGTCTGTGTTGGTTACCAACACAATGATGCGTTCCCAGGCTCACACCCATTGTTTGCAGGCCCATTGGGCTACAACGGATCAAAAGCCGGTATGGAACTGATCAGCGAGGCGGATGTTGTGCTATGTCTTGGCACACGTTTGAACCCATTCTCAACGCTGCCTGGGTATGGCATGGAATATTGGCCAGCGAATGCAAAAATCATCCAAGTGGATATCAATCCAGACCGCATCGGTCTGACAAAAACTGTTGCAGTTGGTATCATCGCCGATGCAGCCAAAGCGGCAAATGGTATCCTAGAGCGTCTATCAGAGACCGCAGGAGATGATGGCCGTGCAGAACGCAAAGCGAAGATTGCCGAGAAAAAATCACGTTGGGCACAACAGCTTAGCTCAATGGATCACGAAGATGATGATCCAGGCACAACATGGAACCAACGCGCACGTGCAGACAAACCCGACTGGATGAGCCCACGCATGGCATGGCGCGCAATCCAATCTGCGTTGCCAACCGAGGCGATCATTTCCTCTGACATCGGCAACAACTGTGCGATTGGGAATGCATACCCGGCGTTTGAAGAAGGACGTAAATATTTGGCACCAGGCCTATTTGGTCCATGTGGTTACGGTCTTCCTGCGATTGTTGGTGCGAAAATTGGCCAACCAGATGTGCCTGTTGTTGGCTTTGCTGGTGACGGCGCATTCGGTATCGCCGTGAACGAGTTGACCGCGATTGGCCGTGGCGAATGGCCAGCAGTGACACAAATCGTATTCCGTAACTACCAGTGGGGCGCCGAAAAGCGTAACTCAACTCTTTGGTTTGATGACAACTTCGTTGGCACCGAATTGGACACACAAGTGTCATACGCAGGTATCGCACAGGCATGTGGTCTAAAGGGCGTTGTTGCACGCACAATGGACGAATTGACAGAAGCGCTGCATCAGGCGGTCAAAGACCAAATGGAAAACGGTATCACCACATTGATCGAAGCCATGATCAACCAAGAATTGGGTGAACCATTCCGCCGCGACGCGATGAAAAAACCAGTGGCTGTTGCTGGCATCGACGCTGCGGATATGCGCAAAAAAACTGCGGTTTAACTTATACTGCGAACGAAAAAACCGCGCCTAAACAAGGCGCGGTTTTACTAAATGCCACGAACGACGCAGCCGACATTGGGGCATCCCTTTAATCGGCAAACATGGCGGATGTAATGATCGCACCAGCAACAATATCATCGACAGTCGCCCCGCGACTGAGATCACAAACAGGTTTTCTAAAACCTTGCAAAAATGGCCCAATCGCCTGGGCACCTGCCAATTCTTGGCAGAGTTTGTACGCAATGTTGCCAGAATTTAAATCAGGAAAAATCAGCACATTTGCATCCCCCTGCCCCAATCCCTTTTTCTCGGCAATTGTTGCATTCAATGCCGCATCCGCTTGGATCGGGCCAATATACCCGCCTGCCTCTGCAGCCTCGCGCACTGAATCGACGCTGTCACCTGTGCCCGATGCCCCCGTGGAAAACGATAACATTGCAACATTAGAAGACCCCAACAGCCGTGCGGCTGTGGCATCTGATGCCATCGCAATGCTTAGCAATTCATCGCTATTTGGCGCAACATTGACCGCGCAATCAGCGAACATCAATTCACGCCCATCAGGAAAACACATCAGAAAAAACGACGATGGCATATGCACCCCTGCATCCAATCCAATTGCGATGGATGCGGCCTCGATCACGCGGCGCGTGGGGCTATCGGCGCCTGCAACCATAACATCCGCTTCGCCTGCTGCGACCATTGCAGCTGCACGATACAGCGGTTTGTTCAGCATCCGTTTGGCAATGGCCTCTTTCATGCCACGCCCATCAACCAACGCCGCCATTTGCGCGGGCGTTGTGTCGGACAATCCGATAGGGTGCGCCAACCCTTCTGTTTCCAAAATACGCGTGGCCTCTGCCACGCGTTCGTCATCCCCAAGTTCTGGGAAAACTACTCTTAGCGGTCTTTTGCGTGCAGCTGCACGTGAAGTTTCGAGTACCGTCATATCGCCTCCGTTTTGTGAAAGGAGCCAGCAATGAGCGAAAACGTCAAGATCAACCGTGGCCTAAAAGGCATTTATTTCGAACGTTCCGCAGTAAGCCACATCGATGGATCTGCAGGAACACTTAGCTATCGTGGATATTCGATCGATGCACTTGCCACGCAATCAACATTTGAAGAAGTCTCGTATCTTTTGATTTATGGCGAACTTCCGACACAGACTGAGTTGGGCAACACTGGACAAAGCACGTACAGCGCAGCCAATGCCTTCCTCGACGCCACTGCTAGCAGTCGCTGTGCACACGCGCTCGTGGCGCAGAGCACGCAGTGGCCATTGGTGACGGATGCCGGCATGGGCGCTGTCGGCTTCGACTCTCGACAGCTGAGGTACCGAGGCATGGCGGCCATCTCGCTTGAAGATTATGCGGCGTGTTTGCATTGCATGTTGTGCCATCCATCGCCGCAAGGTGCAACGGGCCAGACGCCGCTTCCACTTGCTCGCGATGTGCTGCACCGCAGCATTGCCAATCCATCGCAGCAACTGTTTGCCGATGCCCTTGGTGGTGG
>CAXABH010000156.1:0-5053 GCA_963966925.1 uncultured Rhodobacterales bacterium | reverse complement strand
GAATTGGGGAAAAGGGTGCTTATCATCGATTTAGACCCCCAGGGTAATGCATCGACCGGTTTAGGAATCGAAGTAGAAGATCGTGACCTGACGACATATGAATTACTGATAGAAGATGTTTCACTGAACGAAGTGATCTATAAAACGGACCAATCTGGTTTATTTATTGTACCGGCAACTGTTGATCTAAGTTCGGCGGATATTGAGCTTGTTTCCAATGAAAAGAGAAGCTTTTTACTGCATGATGCCCTGCGTCAACCTGCCATGGCAGAATTTCAGTTTGACTACATATTGATAGATTGTCCGCCGTCTTTAAACCTGATGACTGTGAATGCGATGGTGGCGTCAGATTCTGTTTTGATCCCCTTGCAAAGTGAGTTTTTCGCGCTTGAGGGTTTGTCACAATTGATGCTGACGATCCGCGAGGTTCGCAACAGCGCGAACACATCGCTACGAATTGAAGGTATCGTACTGACGATGTACGACGCGCGAAACAATCTGTCCCAACAGGTGGAACAAGATGCGCGCGATAATTTGGGAGAGTTGGTTTTTCAAACAATTATCCCTCGAAATGTTCGGGTAAGTGAGGCGCCATCATTTGCCATGCCCGTGATTTCATATGATAGTGCATCTAAAGGTGCCTCAGCGTACCGCGCCCTTGCAAAAGAGCTATTGGGTGTGTCAAAGCCAGCGCCGGCAGCGGCATAAGGAGTTAAGATGGCGGACAAAAAAAGTAGGGGTTTGGGCCGGGGCTTGTCAGCATTGATGGCTGATGTTGCGCCAAAGCCCGAGACACCAGAAACCAGCAATACAGTGGGCCGGTCAGATAGGTTTGTTCCTATTGAATTGATCTTTCCAAACCCTGATCAGCCCCGTCGTACATTCGATGAAGATAAGCTGAGCGAACTTACTGAATCCATCCGATCAAAAGGGATTTTTCAGCCTCTGATTGTTCGTCAACGCCCTGACAACAATCAACAATATGAAATTGTAGCGGGTGAGCGCAGGTGGCGTGCAGCGCAACGTGCAAATCTGCACCAAGTCCCTGTTATTGTTAGGGAATTCAATGATACCGAAGTCCTGGAAATCGCAATAATTGAAAATATTCAACGTGCTGACTTAAATCCAGTGGAAGAAGCAGCTGGGTATCGCCAGCTTATGGATCGCTTTGGTCATACTCAGGAAAAACTTGCCGAAGCCTTGGGCAAAAGCCGAAGTCATATTGCGAATTTGCTACGTCTGTTAAATTTGCCAACAGATGTTCAAGGGCACCTTGTATCCGGTCAGTTATCTACTGGTCATGCCAGGGCTTTGATTACCTCTGATCATCCGTCTGAATTGGCCAAGAAAATAATCGCTGGCAACCTATCGGTTCGAGAAACAGAGCGATTGGTAAAACAAGCGGCCCAAGGAGCGGATGAGGGTACAAAGGCAAAAACGCCCGGGTCAAAGAATAAGTTAGAAAAAGATTCTGACACCAAAGCGTTAGAAGGTGACTTATCCGCCGCATTGGGAATGCGTGTCAGCGTAGAACACAAAATGGGTACCGAGGCTGGTTCAATAACCATTACTTACAAAACATTGGATCAGTTAGATGATCTATGTGGACTGCTGAGCGCTACGAATTTGGACGGGTCCAAATAAAGAACAATACGCACGTCAATGTCATTATTTGAATGATAATGACGTGTGTTGGAACACTTAACGCTATCGAAATACCGATTACTGCGATGATGGAAAATGTCGCGGCCCGCTTGGCGTTGTGGCTAATTGCGCCGTTTCTGTTCCAATCATCGATCATTGGCCCAAATGTTTGATGCGATCGCAACCAATTGTGCAGCCGTGTCGATGATTTAGCAAAGCAAAAAGAAGCCAGCAAAACCAGTGGAACGGTGGGGACAAGCGGCAGGATAATTCCAATAACACCAATCGCCAATGCGATTAGTCCAGCTGATATCCAGAAAAACCGCATCATTCACATGCATCCAAAATTTGATAGATGATCTGATTCAGCAACTTTGTTCCTGCTTGCGTGGCGAATAACATTTCGTCCTTTTCATTGATCATGCCCATATCGATCAAATCACTTAACCTGTCAGAACGAAACGCTCCGCTGCTTAAATCGGTTAAGCGATGTACCGAGATACCTGTGGCCATTCGCATTCCCATTAGAACAAATTCTGACAACTGATCATCAGCGGATAAAAGTGACCAGGTATCTACATTTTGTTCGTTATAGACACTGTTTTTCCACACTTCAGGCGATAGGTGTGTTTCTGTTCCATATCGTTTTTCATCGATTGTTAAACGACCATGGGCGCCGGGGCCGATGCCGATATAATCACCATATTTCCAATAGACTTGGTTGTGAATGCTTTCCTGTCCTGGTGCTGCGTGATTTGAAACCTCATATCTTGGCATACCCGCTGCGGCGCATTCATCTTGTGTAATGTCATACATCCGCTCTGCGTTTTCGTCTGCGGGCAGTCCCTTTAATAAACCGCGATTATAACGATCACCAAAGGCCGTTCCTTGTTCAATAGTCAACTGATAGGCAGATATATGATCAACTGCCATAGACAGCGCCTCTTTCAACTCTTTGCGCCAGCTCTCAGGGTCTTGATGTTGACGGGCATAGATCAGATCGAAACTGACACGGTCGAAATTATTTCTTGCGATATCAAAGGCTTGCCGTGCTTCTGCGACTGTATGCATACGGCCTAGTGCAATCAGGTCATCGTCTCTAAGTGATTGAATTCCCATGGAAATACGATTTACGCCAGCCGCCGCATATCCCGCAAAACGCCCCGCATCCACTGATGTTGGGTTTGCTTCTAGTGTGCATTCAAAACTGTTTGCCTTGGGCCAGTGGTGGTTGATCCGTTCTAGTATGTCATGAACCGTGTCAGGGGGCATCAGACTGGGCGTACCGCCCCCAAAAAAGACTGAGTTTAAAATCCGTCCCGCGGTTAAATCGGCGTAACGGTCAATTTCATGTAAATACGCAGTTTTCCAAGACGATTGATCGATGGTTTTGGCAACGTGGCTATTGAAATCACAATAGGGGCATTTAGCGGCGCAAAAGGGCCAGTGTATATAGATCCCAAAGCCGCCGTTTCGCCAATCATCCACCAAAACACCCCTCAACAAATTTTTCGAAACTGTCTGCACGGTGGCTTATCCGGTTCTTTTCTTCAAACGGCATTTCAGCAAAAGTCACATCATATCCATCTGGTTGGAAAATTGGATCGTATCCATGGCCAATCTGCCCCCGCATTGGCCAAACCAACTGTCCTTGCACTATTCCTTCAAAAACCTCATCATGCCCATCTGGCCACGCTAATACCAAGGTGCTTCGAAATTGGGCTGTTCGGGGGTGGGGTGCAGAACGTTCATCCAACATTGCATTGGTTTTTTCCATTGCCATGACAAAATCACGCCCGTTTTCGGTTTCTGCCCAATCCGCAGTATACACACCTGGTGCACCATCCAGCGCATCAATTGTAATTCCACTATCATCTGCCAACGCAGGCAGGCCGGTTGCCTGCGCTGCTGCGTGCGCCTTGATCCGGGCGTTTCCAACAAACGTCGTTTCCGTTTCTTCTGGCTCTGGTAGGTTCAGGTCAGCTGCGCCCTTAACCGAAATACCATACGGGACAAGCAAGCTGACAATTTCTTCTAGCTTGCCTGCGTTATGGGTCGCAACCAATAGTGTTTTGTCGGTAAATTTGCGGGTCATGACACAGCTGCAAGTTGGTATTCTACCAACTCACCCACGCCCTTTTCAGCCAAATCCAATAGTTTGTTCATTTGGTCACGCGAATATGTTGCGCCCTCTGCGCTCATTTGTGTTTCAATCATTTGCCCATTGGCTAACATGATAAAGTTTCCATCAACGCCGGCGTCGCTGTCTTCGGGGTAATCTAGATCAAGGACAGGTTGGCCCGCGTAAATTCCGCAACTGACTGCAGCAACAGGTGAAATAAGCGGATCGCTGGAAAGCGTTCCCGCCTTCATCAGTTTGTTTACGGCCAATTTCAGCGCAACCCAGCCCCCCGTGATGGACGCACATCGCGTGCCGCCATCGGCCTGAATGACATCACAGTCTACTGTTATTTGCATTTCACCCATCGCAACGCGATCAACACCAGCACGCAGTGAACGCCCGATTAATCGTTGTATTTCTACGGTTCGCCCACCTTGCTTGCCAGACGCCGCCTCGCGGCGCATCCGCGATGATGTCGAACGGGGAAGCATCCCATATTCTGCCGTTACCCAACCCAGCCCTGATCCCTTAATAAAAGGCGGCACGCGGTCTTCTACCGTTGCAGTACATAGAACATGTGTGTCGCCGACTTTTATCAGGCATGACCCTTCAGCGTGTTTTGTCACGTTGGTTTCAATCTGAATTGAACGCATTTCATCAAGTTTCCGGCCAGAAGGGCGCATGGGAATATCCTTTCGTTTGTTGTGGACTGGATACCTGTCCCTATATAGATTAGGCAAGCCCGATTGACGAAATAGATTCATAGGTTTTAATTGTGCGCCACAAAGGACAGCACCATGAACGACACGAACGCCATTTTGACAGAAATGAACGACAGATCACGAGAAGTGTTTCGTCGGGTGGTCGAAGGGTATTTAAATAATGGTGAACCCGTTGGATCGCGAACATTAACCCGCGATTTCAGCGAAAAAATCAGCGCAGCAACCATAAGAAATGTGATGCAAGACCTAGAACACATGGGTCTTTTGGGATCCCCTCATATCAGTGCGGGACGCATCCCCACACAGCAGGGATTGCGTATGTTTGTGGATGGGTTGTTAGAGGTTGGCGAACTAACCGACACTGACCGCACAATGATTGATCAATCAACAGATCGTGATTCGCGCAATGTTGGTGATATGTTGGATAGGGTCAGCACGGCCCTGTCGGGTGTCACCCAAGGTGCATCAATCGTTCTGGCACCAAAACAAGAAGCACCGATAAAGCACATTGAATTTGTTTCCCTGTCACCAGATCGGGCTTTGGTGGTGTTGGTATTTGCAAATG
>CAXABH010000155.1:0-5057 GCA_963966925.1 uncultured Rhodobacterales bacterium | reverse complement strand
TACCCGCTGGATTGGCCATTCTTGGGTTTAGCGACAAAGCGATGCAGGCCACCAAATCCGCCACCTTGGCCAGAACTTTCTTTGATGTACTCGACATGGAAAAAGGATACGCAAACAACGCCTACCCTTACACCCCTGCAGTGGGACTAATGAATGGTCTGAACCAGGCCTGCACGATGTTATTGGCCGAAGGGTTGGACAATGTTTTTGCCCGCCATCACCGCATCGCACAGGGTGTACGCAACGCTGTGCAGGCGTGGGGAATGGACCTGTGCGCAAATGACCCCAGCGTTTATTCAGATACAGTCAGCGCAATCAAAACACCTGCCAATTTCAATGCTACTAATATTGTCACGCTGGCTGCGGAAAAATACGGCGTGGCCTTTGGCGTTGGCTTGGGCGAGGTTGCGGGGAAAGTGTTCCGGATTGGACATTTGGGCAGCCTGACAGATGTCATGGCGCTTTCCGGTATCGCAACCGCAGAAATGTGTATGAAAGATTTGGGATTGCCCATTGAATTGGGATCAGGCGTTGTAGCCGCCCAAAATTATTATCGCAACACTTCCATGATCGACCAAAAGGTAGCCGCAGAATGAAGGATATCATGGACACCATGCCCTCTTATCAGGATATGTTAGAGGCCCACGAACGAATAAAACCAATCATTCGACGCACACCAGTGCGCACATCAGACTTTTTAAATGAACTGACAGGGGCGTCCCTGTTCTTTAAATGTGAAAATTTCCAGGAACCCGGTGCGTTCAAAGTGCGCGGTGCAACGAATGCTGTTTTCGGCCTGAACGACGAACAGGCGCGTTTGGGCGTTGCGACACATTCATCAGGCAATCATGCCTCATGCCTGTCTTATGCGGCGATGCGTCGTGGCATCCCGTGCAATGTAGTGATGCCCCACACCGCACCACAAGCCAAAAAGGATACAGTGCGCCGCTACAACGGGATCATTACCGAATGTGAACCCTCAACCACATCCCGCGAGGCGACATTTGCCCAAGTGCAGGCCAAATCCGGTGGTGATTTTGTGCATCCCTACAACGATCCGCGTGTGATCGCGGGCCAAGGCACCTGTTCCAAAGAATTTATGGAACAAACCGATGGCATGGACATTGTCATGGCCCCAATCGGCGGGGGTGGCATGGTCTCGGGTACCTGTTTGACGCTGTCAACACTGGCTCCTGAAACGCAAATCATCGCGGCAGAACCCGAACAGGCCGATGACGCCTATCGTAGTTTTAAGGCGGGTTATATCATCGCGGATGATGCCCCGAAAACTATTGCGGATGGCCTATTGGTCCCGCTGAAAGAGCAAACATGGCACTTCGTATCCAATCATGTTCACGATATTTTCACAGCAACTGAGCAGGAAATTATTGATGCGATGAAGCTGACATGGAAACATCTGCGCATTGTGATGGAACCCTCCTCTGCTGTGCCCTTGGCCGTTGTATTGAAAAACCCCGATGTGTTTCGTGGCAAACGGGTTGGGATCATAATCACGGGGGGCAATGTTGATCTGGACAAACTTCCCTGGATTGCAACAGCATAAAAATAAAACGTCTAAGACCAAAGGATGTCACCGATGAAAGACTTAAACACATTTGATGATTATGAAGTGGGCTATAATATTCCCGCCAAACCCGGGATGTCAGAGGATGACATTCAAACGCCATGTTTGGTGCTGGATCTAGATGCGCTGGAACGTAATATCAAAAAGATGGGTGCATACGCCGCCGCGCACGGAATGCGCCACCGCGTACATGGAAAAATGCACAAATCAGTTGATGTCGCCAAATTACAAGAAACGCTTGGCGGAGCATGTGGTGTGTGTTGTCAAAAAGTGTCCGAGGCCGAGGTGTTTGCACGCGGCGGTATTCGTGATGTTTTGGTGTCCAATCAGGTTCGCCACCCCGCCAAAATTGATCGCCTTGCAAGAATTCCCAAATATGGGGCACGCGCGATTTGCTGTGTTGATGATGTCACAAATGTCGCGGATCTGTCCGAGGCCGCCGTGCGTCACGGAACAGTAATCGAGTGTTTGGTTGAAATCGACTGTGGCGCGGGACGCTGCGGGGTTACGACCACGCCTGCGGTTGTTGAAATTGCAACGGCAATTGATGCGGCTCAGGGGCTAAAGTTTGCGGGTATCCAAGCCTATCAAGGCGCAATGCAACACCTAGACACATATGAAGAACGCAAAGCCAAAACCGGTGTTGCAGTTGCAATGGTCAAAGACGCCGTTGATACCCTGCGCGCAAAAGGGTTGGATTGTGATATCGTGGGCGGCGGCGGAACAGGATCCTATTATTTTGAGTCCGCTTCTGGGGTTTATAACGAATTACAATGCGGGTCCTATGCATTTATGGACGCAGATTATGGGCGCATTCTGGACAAGGATGGCAAACGCATTGACCAAGGCGAATGGGAAAACGCCATGTTTATCCTAACCAGTGTGATGAGCCATGCAAAAGCCGACAAAGCCATCGTTGATGCGGGATTAAAGGTGCAATCCGTCGACAGCGGCCTGCCCGTTATCTATGGGCGCGATGATGTGGAATACATCAAATGTTCCGATGAACATGGCGTTGTTCTGGACACAGAAGGTGTCTTGAAAATTAACGATACACTAAAATTGGTGCCGGGTCATTGCGACCCAACAGCCAATGTTCACGATTGGTATGTCGGCGTGCGCAATGGAAAAGTGGAAACCGTTTGGCCCATTTCAGCGCGCGGACACGCCTATTAATTTCAAAACATCCAAAACCAATACAGGGCGCTGATGACATCGGCGCCCTATTTTAACCATACAAATTGGACGCCCCATGCTACTTGTACCTGAACGCGAAATTGCAAATCTGATGACTCGTAAAGCGGCCTTTGATGCTGTTGAAAATGTGTTTGCATCCATGGCCGCAAAAGACGCCTATAATTTCTCTGTTATCCGCGAGGCGATCGGACATGAGGATGCGCTTTATGGGTTTAAGGGCGGCTTTGATCAGGCGGCTTTGACGCTGGGGCTGAAGGCGGGCGGATATTGGCCGAATAATTTGAAAAAACATGGCCATATCAATCACCAATCCACTGTTTTTTTATTTGATCCTGATACGGGAATGCCCAGTGCCATGGTGGGGGGAAACCTATTGACCGCACTGCGCACGGCGGCGGCGTCATCGGTTTCGATCAAACATCTTGCCCGTAGCGATGCGCGGGTGATTGGCATGATTGGCGCAGGGCATCAATCAACGTTTCAGTTACGCGCAGCCCTGGAACAGCGACAGTTTGAAAAGGTGATCGGCTGGAACTACCACCCCGAAATGTTACCAAATATTGAAAAAGTGGCACATGACGCGGGTCTACCCTTTGAACCCGTATCGCTTGAGGGGATGCAACAGGCAGATGTGATCATTTCCATTACCTCAGCGTTTGCGCCCTCTCTCATGGCGGCGCATGTTTCGCCCGGATGCCATGTCGCCTGCATGGGAACAGATACAAAAGGCAAACAAGAGGTTGAAACCGCATTGATTATGGCAGGCACAGTTTTCACGGACGAAGTGGCGCAATCCATTTCGATTGGAGAAGCACAGCACGCCATCGCAGACGGACACATCAGGCCAGAGGATATCACCGAATTGGGGGCCGTTATCAATGGAACACACGCAGGGCGCACAAGCGAAAGCGAGATCACCATTTTTGATGGAACAGGTGTCGGGTTACAGGATTTGGCAGTGGCCGCCAAAGTGGTCGATTTGGCCCAAAAAAGCGGCGTCGCAATTGAAGTTGATTTTTAGTTTGCACCAAACGCCTTCGTATTTACGACCCAACGGTCATATTTGGGTTCTGATAACAGGCCCAATATCCGAATAATCAGATAGGTCAGGATCAGGGCAAAGACCCCCCGCACCACCAGAATATAAAAGAGGGATGGTCCAAGCAGCAGCATTACGGCGGTATCCTCGAATACTGAATGATAGAGGTTAATCAAAACCAGCGAACCTACTGCGGCCTGTGCGGGGATCATACCCTGACGCACATCCTTAATCATCAACCCACCGCCGAAGCCCAGACCAAGGGTCAGTCCAACAATCACAATGGTTGATGCGCGGCTACCAATTCCAACCAAAACCAAAATGGGATGCATCATTTTCTGGATCAATCGTTCCACCCCGATCCAACGCAGCAGTTCCAGACCGATAATCAAAACAACAATGACCCCTTGTATAAACACAAGCCCCTTGATCTGATCGAGTGTCCATTGCATCAAACTGGGCGTTGCATCAAACTGTGGTAGGTGCAGATTAGCTGTTTCCCCCAACAAATTGAATTGACTGAAAAATAAGTTCAAAAGCGCACAAAACAAAATGGCGGCCCCAACACGTACAATCAATGTCACCCCGACCCGCAATCCAGCGTTTCGCGTGATTGCTGCCTCGACCGGTAGGGAATGGGCAAACAACATAAAAGAGGCAATAATCGTTGTCTGCGCCACACTGAGCGATGCCGCAGTTGGCGTGGCGCTTAGCAACATCAAACCTGCGTATGGATTTGTTAGCATCGTCGTTGTTAAAACAATCGCCATATCTGCGGGCAATCCAATCAACGTCACAATGGGTGCCATTGCTATATTCAACCAATAAACCGCGCCCGCAGCTTCGGCAATTTTGACAACGATCAAGGTTGGGATCAAAACCTTAAACAAGGCCCAAGACACGATATAAATATCAAGGGCAATTTTTTTGATAATTGTCATGTTGCGCCGTCTAACTTAAACATTTTCTTGGCCAATGTCATACTGTGGGTTTTCGATTTATCAATTCATAAAATCGTATTCCTCTTGCCGAAATCGAAATATCGTTTGACTTGGTTTTTCGAACAATGTTTCAACACACTACGCAACAGGCACAGGTGATATTTATGTTAGATCGATTTTCTGATGCCACTAAGGGTGCGTTATTGTTGGTCAGCGGCATATCAATATTTGGATTTTCGGACAACTTAACGCTGCTTGTCTCTGATGATGTCAGCGTGGGGCAATTTCACTTCTC
>CAXABH010000154.1:0-5066 GCA_963966925.1 uncultured Rhodobacterales bacterium | reverse complement strand
ATCTGGGTCAAAATGCGTTCTCCACCGTCAAAGTCATAGTTCGACAGACGGGCGCGCGCCTGCTTTAACTGTTCGGGATCAACATGATTTGAATAGGCGGTCAATTGCGCCTCAAGATTGTCCACACGTTCTTTTGCCACCTTATAAGACGCCTCAATATCAGATAGTTTCGCCCGCTGGTCATTAAGTTCACTTTGCAATTGGCGCTTGTCTGCATCCAAGCCGCCCTTATCCTGATTGGCCCGTTCAAGGCGGTTGGTTAGATCATCAATTTGACGCTGAATGCTTACTTGATATCGTTCCTTATCCTCTACGTTCGTGTGGTTGTATATGATATTCACATCCCGCCCCGCCGCGTTTCCGCCGCTTTGATCTTCGAAATTTTGAGTTTGGGAATTGTCAGTTTTTGGGGCCACTTTCGGCTGACCACGTGCGAACCATTTTATAACTGCAAATACGCCGCCAACGATTGCGATCAACCCGGCCCAAGCGCCAAGAATAATCGCATTACCAATCAGCCAATTCGAAAAAGTCGCCCAAATCTTAAAAAATGCATCCATTAACAATTCCTTAATCATCTGCGCGCTGCGCACCGACGTAATACCGACACCTTACAGATGTGATACTGACGTTAGGAATTGGGGAAAATCAAGGGGAAAGGGTGTGGGTGATTTCGATGAAATCCTGACCCCTGAGTTCGAAATTGTCGTATTGATCAAAGCTGGCCGCCGCAGGGGCAAGCAGCACTGTGTCCCCTGTTTCAGCCTCTCGCGCTGCGGCCTGAACAGCGGCCTGCATGGTTGTACAAACCTCTGCATCAATCCCGATTTGACGGGCGAATTCCGCGGCCTCGCGCCCAATGACATAGGCCTTTTTGACGGATGTTTTGGCGATGTCATGCAGGGCGTCAACACCCCCCTCTTTCATCAGGCCGCCACAGATCCAGCGGATATTTTTGAAGGCTTGTAATGCCTTAGCTGCGGCATCAATATTGGTGGCCTTGCTATCGTTGATATAGCGCACCCCATTGATTTCACGTACAAATTGGGACCGGTGCGCCAAACCTGCAAAGGATTTGAACCCCTCTTCAATCACGCGCGGGGCAAGGCCAAGGGTGCGCAATGCCCCATAGGCCGCACAAGCGTTTTGGTGATTATGTGCGCCCGGCAATCCCGCAATATTGCGCAAATCGATCGAGGCCACTTGGCGCGTTTTTCGGTATTCCGACAAGAACCCTTTGCGCGCAAAAACATACCACCCGGGCCCATCCAACTTTTGCCCAGCACTGATGCGGATCACCCGATCATCCACGCGGGCTTGGGACAGTTGATTGGCCAGAAACTGCCCCTCAACCTCATCCACCCCAATGACGGCGCGATCAGGTCCCCCTTCGATAAACAGGCGCCGTTTCGCCGCCACATATCCTCCCATTCCCCCATGCCGATCCAAGTGATCCGCCGAGATATTTGTCCACACAGCAACATCCGGCGTCAGCGAGCGCGCAAGTTCGGTTTGGTAGCTGGAGAGTTCTAGAATAATGACTTCGCCATCGTGTGCAGGATCCAAGTCAAAGACGCCAAGTCCAATGTTTCCTGCGAGTTGCGTGGGACGCCCCGCAACCTTTAAAACGTGGTGAATTAAGGCGGAGGTTGTGGATTTTCCGTTTGATCCAGTGACTGCGACAACTTTGGGTTCTTGATCAAATTCAAGCCATCCTGACTGCGCAAAGGATTGGAAAAACAATCCAATATCATTGTCCAAAACAACCCCTGCCTGCAATGCGGCGGCGATGATAGGGTGTGGTTTGGGATATAAGTGCGGGATGCCTGGTGATGTGATCAGGCAATCGATCGTGGACCAATCCGCACGGTGCAGGTCCTGCACCTCCAGATCTTCTGCTTCGGCACGTGCGCGCGCCTGTTCGTTGTCGTCCCAGACAACAACATCCACACCGCCCGCCGCCAAGGCACGTGCCACGGCCAGCCCCGAACGCCCCAATCCAAGGACCGCATATCGTTGACCAGTTAACCCACCTATTGCGATCACATCAGGCTCCTTATCTAACCTTAAGCGTGGCCATGCCGATCATCGCCAGAATAAGGGCGATAATCCAGAAACGGATCACGATTTGGGGTTCGGCCCATCCCTTTTTTTCGAAATGGTGATGGATCGGCGCCATCAGAAACACACGTTTCCCCGTGCGTTTGAAATACAGCACTTGTATAATGACAGAAAGCGCCTCAACCACGAACAAACCGCCGATGATGGCCCAAACAATTTCGTGTTTGGTGGCAACAGCAATCGCGCCCAATGCACCACCTAGGGCCAGTGATCCTGTATCGCCCATGAAAACCGCCGCAGGGGGTGCGTTGTACCACAAAAACCCAAGGCCGCCGCCAATCAGTGCAGAACAGAATATAAGGATTTCACCCGTGCCCGGTACATAGTGTACATCCAGATATTCCGTAAAATCCACGCGCCCCACAGCATAGGCAATAACACCCAATGCACCGGCTGCAATCATAGATGGCATAATAGCCAAACCATCCAAACCATCGGTCAAATTAACCGCATTCGCAGACCCTACAATCACCACCATAGCGAATGGAATATACAGAAAACCAAGATTGATTAATGTGTCCTTAAACACAGGCAGGGCCAGTTGATTTTGTAAATCCGTCGGATGCGCCCACGCACAGGCAAGTGCAGCAAGTGCGGCGATCACAAATCCCATCCCCAAGCGCACTTTACCCGAAACACCCGCGGTGTTTTGTTTGCTGACCTTTGCATAATCATCGGCAAAGCCAATCAGACCGAATGACACTGTAACCAGTAAAACCACCCAAACAAACACGTTGTCCAATCGTGCCCACAACAACGTTGCCGTCATCACTGCAGACAGGACCAATAAACCACCCATCGTTGGTGTCCCTGCTTTGACAAAATGGCCCTCGGGACCATCGTCGCGGATGGGTTGACCCTTGCCTTGTTTGCGCCGCAAAACGTTGATTAGGGGACGCCCAAAAATGAACCCAAAAAACAGGGCCGTAAAAAACGCACCCCCTGCACGGAATGTAATGTAGCGAAAGAGATTGAAAAGGTCACCGCCATCAGAAAGCGCCGTGAGAAGGTAGAGCATTGTTAGGGTCATTTGTTATCACTTCGCGGATGGCCTAATTCTTGGATTGCGTCAACAACTTTGCGCATATTCGTGCTGAGGGATGCCTTTAACAACACCGCATCGCCCGCCTGAACCAAGCGCTCGGCATGTGCGGCCATGGCATTGCTATCATCAAAATGCAGTCCGCGTTTTCCCTGGGGCAACACATCATGCAAGGATTTCATCAATGGACCCACTGTGTGAATGACGTCAATGGCATCCGTGCAGGGCCATTGCGCGACATCACGATGAAAGTCGTGTTCTTTTTCGCCCAACTCTTTCATATCGCCCAAAAATGCAATTTTTCTGATGGCATCTGCCTGTGCCAGAACCTGCATTGCGGCACGAAGTGAGGTTGGGTTTGCATTATAAGCATCATCAATCAGATCCAGCGTTCCGCCAGAGATGTTCAGCGTCTGGCGCGCGCCGCGGCCACCAACGGGGGCCCACTGTTCCAAACCCAGTGCTGCAGTTGTGCGCTTGGCCCCCAAATACCCCACGGCCAGTAATGCTCCCATGGCGTTCATTGCAAAATGGCGCCCTGCAGATCGAATAGCAACGCGATAGGGTTCGCCCGCAACCATTAGGTTTGCTTGTGTTTCTTCACCCCCGACCTGAACATTGATGACAGAGGCATGTTCACCATCTGCCCCAAACCAATATGTTGTCACGTGTTGAGTGTATTTCTTGATTACGTTGGTGCATGGGGTATCTGCGTTCATGATCGCAACGCCATTTGGTACCAAACCATCGATGATGGATGCCTTTTCCAATGCAATACCGTTGATGTCTTGAAACGCTTCTAAATGCACCTCAGCGATAGTGGTGACCAGCACAACGTCAGGAGCCGCCATTTTAGCAAGTGGTGCAATTTCACCAGGATGGTTCATGCCGATTTCGATCACGGCAAAGTCCGTATTAATTGGCATCCGCGCAAGCGTAAGGGGCACACCCCAATGATTGTTATAGCTGGCAACCGAGGCATGGGTAGTCCCACATTGACCCAGCATTTCACGCAACATCTCTTTGGTGGATGTTTTACCAACAGATCCCGTTACAGCAATCACTTTGGCCTTGGTTCGCGCACGCGCCGCGCGCCCCAAATCCTCAAGCGCAGTTTGAACATCTGGCACGATCAGCAGGGGCGCAGTGTCGTCGACACCATCAGGAATGCGCGACACCAATGCGGCACCTGCGCCACTGGCTAATGCATTGGCAACAAATTCATGACCATCTCGGGCCGCCTTTAAGGCCACAAATAAATCACCTGTTTGCAATGTGCGCGTGTCGATGGAAACACCTGTTACCGCCCAATCACCAACGGCCTGACCCCCTGTGGCCAACACGGCCTGTTCCGCTGTCCATAGCGTCATGACATCATTCCATCCAAAGCTTGCACCGCAACGGATGCCTGCTCGACATCATCAAAGGGCAAGGTATCATCCCCAATAATCTGGCCAGTTTCATGCCCCTTGCCGGTGATGATCAACCCGTCCCCTGCGCCCAGCATATCAACTGCGCGCAATATCGCCTCGGCGCGATCACCAACTTCTAGGATATGTGCAGCATCCATTGCCCCTGCCATTACCATTTTTCGGATCTCTGCGGGATCCTCGCTGCGCGGATTATCGTCGCTGACAATAACAAAATCGGCATTTGCCACCGCCTCTGCCGCCATCAGGGGACGTTTCGTGGCGTCACGATCCCCACCCGCCCCGATAACAGCAATCATACGCCCCATCACATGTGGGCGAAACGCCTGCAGTGCTGTTTTGATGGCATCGGGGGTATGCGCATAATCAACGTAAACCGATGCGCCGTTTTCACGGGCTGCGGCAAACTGCATCCGCCCCCGTACGGTGTCCAAATATTCCAATGTAACAAAAACATGCGCAGGATCTTCGCC
>CAXABH010000153.1:0-5114 GCA_963966925.1 uncultured Rhodobacterales bacterium | reverse complement strand
GTCGCAACATTATTATTAGAAAGCGGTGAAGCCGTTGCACCGCAAGACGTCATCGCGCTTCGTTAAATATGAAGCGCGATAGCCGCACCAATAGACGCACTGATCACAATCAGCAAAGCACCAAATATGATCGGTTTTTTAGACTTTTCCGTAGGAACATCGCCTGCTGTTGCCTGCTTCATTAATGCCTGTTCGACAATAGCAGGCAACCGCGGACCAAAGCGTGCAACAACCGCTAAAGTATTTTTTAGATCGTTCAATACAGCCAACGGACCGATACTGTCACGAATATACCCCTCGACGACGGGTTTTGCGACTTGCCAGATGTTAATCCGCGGATCCAGTGAACGGGCAACGCCCTCTACAACGACCATGGTGCGCTGCAACAAAATCAACTCAGTGCGCGTCTCCATACCAAAACGCTCTGTGACTTCGAATAGATGATTTAACAAACGCCCCATCGAAATTTGTGTGGCGTCCATACCAAAAATTGGTTCGCCAACAGCACGTAAGGCGCGCGCAAACTCTTCCACATCTTGCGTTGCCGGCACATAGCCCGCTTCGAAGTGTACTTGGGCGACCCGATAATAATCACGGCTAATGAAACCAAATAGTATTTCGGCATAAACACGACGGGTATATTCGTCGATATATCCCATTATTCCAAAATCTAGAGCAATAACTTCGCCCGCCGCACCTACGCGCAGATTGCCCTGGTGCATATCACCGTGGAAATACCCATCTCGAAGCGCATGCGTCAGAAAGCTTTGTAAAACTTTTTCACCTAACCGTTCACGATTAAACCCAGCATCATCCAGTGCATAATTATCACCCATCGGAATGCCGTCGACCCAATCCAACGTCATTACCCGCTTGGCTGAATAACTCCAGCGCACGTTAGGCACATGAAACCCATCATCTTTTTCTGTATTGGCCGCAAATTCAGATGCAGAGGCGCTTTCTAGTCGCAGATCCAGTTCACCACGAACCACGCCCTCAAAGTGGCGAATAACATCCATCGGTCGCAAACGGCGCGCAAACGGCGCAAAAATTTCAACCATATTAGCAGCCAAGTAAAAAGCATCAACATCACGAATAAAAGAACGCTCAATCCCTGGGCGCAAAACCTTAACCGCTACCCATTCACCTGTTTCTTTCAGTCGCGCCTTATGTACCTGTGCAAGCGAAGCCGCAGCGATAGGTTCGCTGAATTCAGAAAATATTTCACCAATCGGCTGCCCTAGTTCTACTTCTACAGTCTTCTTGGCGACATCGGCGGAAAAGGGCGGTAACTTATCCTGTAAGACGCGCAACTGCTGGGCCAATTCATTACCAACAACATCAGGGCGCGTACTAAGAATTTGACCGAATTTTATATATGCTGGCCCCAGTGCAGTAAGGGCACGTGGTACAGGGGGCATAGATGGATCCCCCATATAACCAAGTAGTTTAAACGGATACCCCAAAACCCTTGCCACAATCCGAACGCCGCGCGGTGCGTCGACGGCTTCGAGTACCTGACGCATGGCGCCAGTACGTTCAAACGTTGCACCCGTGCGGATAAGACGCCAAATATTGTGAACACCCCGCATTTAGATTTTCCAACCAGAGTGCAGGCAGGCAATTCCCATCGTAAGATTGCGATACTTAGCA
This sequence comes from uncultured Rhodobacterales bacterium, assembly GCA_963966925.1. Taxonomy (GTDB): domain Bacteria; phylum Pseudomonadota; class Alphaproteobacteria; order Rhodobacterales; family Rhodobacteraceae; genus HIMB11. Next base: position 3,461 of record CAXABH010000153.1, on the reverse strand, counting down.
TTTTCAAAACCTGCCGTTTTGACCATGTCCAGGAATGTTTCTTGATCTGGAAATTTACGGATCGATTCAACCAAATACTGGTAACTATCCGCATCATTTGCGATCAACTTACCCATTTTGGGGATCACGTTAAACGAATAGCGATCATAGGCCCATTGCAGCAGATCATTTGGTATTTGCGAAAACTCTAGCACCATCAAACGACCACCTGGTTTGAGGACGCGGTATGCCTCGTTCAGTGCCTCTTGGGGACGCGTTACATTACGAATTCCAAAACTGATCGTATACACGTCAAATGTGTTGTCCTCGAATGGGAGCGCCATAGCATCGCCAACAACCCAGTCTAAATGATCGGCCATCTGTCCCGCTTCTGCACGTTTGCGACCCTCTACCAACATGGGTTCTGTCAAATCCAGAACCGTTGCATGACCCGCACCAGCACGTTTTAAAAAACGGAAAGAAATGTCACCCGTACCGCCCGCGACGTCCAATAAACGCTGACCTGCACGCGGGGCAAGCCAGTCCATCATGGCATCTTTCCATAATCGATGAATGCCACCTGACATCACGTCGTTCATAATGTCGTATTTATTAGCAACACTGCCAAACACGCCTTGTACTCTGGATGCTTTTTCTGTTTCAGGAACAGTCTGAAATCCAAAATGGGTTGTGCCGTTTTCGTCAGTGGTCATAACATTATCCGTAGTACATGTTTCCCCCTACTTATAATCCGATTGAATGGGGTTACAATGCGACTAAGTTAATTAGTCACGGAACTATACCAGCCCGATCACTACAAAAAGAGGGTTAAATGCCAGAATTACCTGAAGTCGAAACCGTCATGCGCGGAATAGAACCCGCAATGACAGGCTATAAGGTTAATAAACTAATTCTAAATCGGCCAGACCTGCGTTGGCCGTTTCCCGATGGAATGGCAGAACGTGTTTCTGGAACCAAAGTTCTGGGGTTACGGCGTCGGTCCAAATATATCCTGGTTGATTTGGACAGCCACGAAACGCTTCTAATTCATCTGGGAATGTCTGGGCGAATTTTGGTCTCTGGTGATCCACAGGGTAATTTTGTCCACGACCATCCACCAATAGAAAAACATGACCACGTCATATTTTCGATGGAAAATGGTGCGCGCATTACATTCAATGATCCACGCCGTTTCGGTGCAATGGACTTATTGGATACACAGATGGGTGATTCACACCCGTTGCTACGTAATATTGGGCCAGAACCCTTTGGCAACGCATTTCATGAAGAGTATCTTGTGACGATTCTCAAAATGAAAAACTCCCCGATAAAATCCGTTTTGTTGGACCAGAGAGTTATTGCGGGCTTAGGCAATATCTATGTGTGCGAAATTCTGTTCCGCGCTGGCATCTCTCCTAAAAAATTGGCAGGTAAAATCAGCGCCAAACGCACTGCGCCAATAGTTTCGATCACTCGAGACGTTTTGAATGATGCAATCCAAGCGGGTGGCTCTACACTCAAAGACTTTCGGCACAGCGATGGAGAACTAGGATATTTCCAACATACCTTTAAAGTTTATGGCCGCGAGGGCGAGTCATGTACCAGCACCGACTGTGATGCAAAAATTAAGCGTGTCGTTCAATCCGGAAGATCAAGTTTCTATTGTCCTAAATGTCAAAGATAGCTTGATCAAAGTACGTTTCGTGATAAGCAAGTGGACTGAATGTAACAACTGAGAGATATCTTCATGGCTTATGAGACGATCATCGTCGAAGTGGAAAACCACATTGCCCTGATTAAACTTAATCGCCCCGATGCACTGAATGCACTGAATGCAGAGTTGTTGACGGAGCTGGTTGATGCCCTTGAATCCGCGCAGAAAAACGAAATGGTGCGTTGTGTTGTGATTACTGGTTCTGAAAAAGCGTTCGCCGCTGGTGCAGATATCAAAATGATGAGCAGCAAGTCATTTTCCGATGTGTTTAATGAAAACCTATTCGGAGAAGAATCAGACAGAATTGGAGGTATTCGCAAACCCATCATTGCCGCAGTGTCAGGCTATGCGCTTGGGGGTGGATGCGAATTAGCGATGATGTGTGACTTCATCATCGCAGCAGAAAACGCCAAATTTGGACAGCCAGAAATTAACTTGGGTGTTATCGCTGGTATGGGCGGTTCGCAACGCATGACGCGCTATATTGGCAAGTCTAAATCAATGGACATGAACCTAACAGGTCGCTTCATGGAAGCGGATGAAGCTGAACGCTGTGGATTGGTTAGCCGCGTCGTGCCGACCAAGAAATTGATGGATGAAGCGATGGGCGCAGCTGCCAAAATTGCTGAAAAATCAATGATGGCTGTTATGGCAGCGAAAGAAGCGGTGAATCGTTCATATGAAACAACATTGGACGAAGGACTGTTATTCGAACGTCGCCTGTTCCATTCTTTGTTTGCAACAGAGGATCAAAAAGAAGGAATGGCCGCCTTTATAGAGAAGCGCGAAGCACAGTTTCGTGACAAATAGACAAATTGGGGGCGTTTTTGGCATTTTTGGTCTCTGACCTGTTGACTCAGCTTCGAGTCGGGCCTAAAGACCCGTCCTCAGGAATATGTAACCCAAACAGTGGGATTTGAATCGCATGGCAAACACGCCTCAATCTAAAAAGCGCGCACGTCAATCAGAGCGTCGTGCAGACGTCAATAAATCACGTCGTTCACGTATCCGCACTTTCTTGCGCAAAGTCGAAGAAGCAATCGAGAGTGGAGATCGCGACGCAGCTACTACCGCTCTGCGAGCAGCACAGCCCGAATTGATGCGTGGCGTCACAAAAGGCATCTTTCACAAAAACACTGTGGCGCGGAAAATGTCCCGCCTGTCTTCACGTGTGAAAGCAATCGCATAAGAAATTGAAATCATCTGTATTTCATGGAATGTGTCGTCTTTTGGCGGCACATTTTTTTGTGTCTGAAAAAGTTTCGAAAAGAGATTCTTTTTACGAAAAATAAGAGTCAAGCTATAAGAATTGTTGCCCTCAATAAGTCGAAATTGCTACCTTGTTTTTGCGACTCGCATCGCCTGGGGGGGCAGCTGGTTCTGGACACGCGGACATGTGCCGCGGTCGCGCGGCATGACTGCGTAGAACTACTGCCCATTCATGAAATTGGTTCAGTTTTAGCCTGATGTGGCCCACATCGGGGACAGTACCTTTTGTCGATTTGCGGGTTTAGGGACAGAAAACAAAAGAACGGACGACAAATGGCGCAGGAAATTTGGGGCGAGATCAAAGAAACGATCAAGCAGACAGTTGGAGCGAATAACTTCAACACATGGATTGCGCCCCTTAATTTTTGTGAAATCGAAAATGGCGTTGCAGTCTTTGAAGTTCCCACAAACTTTATCGGAAATTACGTCGCACAAAATTTTTCAGATGTGATTTTATTTCAACTATCTGCATTATTTGGCGATGTGCGCCGTTTGCGTT
>CAXABH010000152.1:0-5147 GCA_963966925.1 uncultured Rhodobacterales bacterium | reverse complement strand
GGGCGAACGTCGGCGCGCGGCCTTGGCCAAGTTGATGGCCGAAGCGCCCGAATTGATGTTGTTGGACGAACCAACCAACCATTTGGATATTCAGGCCATTTCATGGTTGGAAAACGAACTTAAATCTACGCGTGCGGCCTATGTCCTTATTTCGCACGATCGCGCATTTTTGAACGCACTGACACGTGCCACGTTATGGATTGATCGTGGCCAAGTGAGGCGCAACGAAGAGGGCTTTGCCAAATTTGAAGCCTGGCGTGACAAAGTGTGGGACGAAGAAGACATGCAACGTCACAAAATGGATCGTAAGATCAAATCAGAGGGGCGTTGGGCCGTTGAGGGGATCAGTGCTCGGCGCAAACGCAACCAGGGGCGTCTGCGCGCACTGAAAGATTTGCGTTCTGAACGTGGCGCAATGATCAAACGACAGGGCACAGCTGCCATGGAATTGGCGGCCGCCCCCAAATCGGGCCGCAAGGTCATTGAGGCAACTGAAATTTCCAAAAGCTTTGGGGATAAATCCATCCTCAAACCATTTTCCATAAAAATTCAACGTGGGGATCGCATTGCCTTTGTCGGGCCAAACGGCGTGGGCAAAACCACTGTGTTGAACATGTTGATGGGAAAAGAGGCGCCCGACACGGGCACTGTGCAACATGGCACAAATTTGTTGCCAGCACTGTTTGATCAGGCGCGGGCGCAATTGGATCCTGATATGACCTTGTGGGAAAGTCTGGCAGGGGATCCAGAAATGCGTGTTTCGGGCAAGGCCGATCAGATTTTGGTGCGGGGGCAACCCAAACACGTGGTTGGCTATCTTAAGGAATTTTTGTTTGACGAGTCACAGGCCCGTGCGCCCATCCGTTCCTTAAGTGGTGGGGAAAAGGCGCGTGTCCTATTAGCAAAAATCATGGCGCGCGAAAGTAACCTATTGGTCTTGGACGAACCAACCAATGATTTGGATGTCGAAACGCTGGACCTGTTACAAGAACTGCTAGATGATTATGACGGCACGGTTATTTTGGTCAGCCACGACCGTGATTTTCTGGATCGCGTGGCAACCGCCACGGTCGCCATGGAGGGCGATGGGTGCGCCACGGTTTATGCAGGTGGGTGGAGCGATTATCAATCACAAAAGCCGAAAGAGAATACCGCAAAATCAGAGGTAAAGCGCACTCAAACAGGCGAAAATTCGGCTCCTAAATCTCAGACAAAAAAGAAAGATTTGGGATTAAGTTACACAGAAAAGCACCGTTTGGAAAAACTGCCTGCGATCATCGAACGCCTAGAAGCCGAGATTGCCAAGCTGGAAGCCTTTATGTCAGACCCTGAATTATTTGCCAAAGAACCTGTGAAATGGCAAAAGGCGACAGAAGCTTTGGTAGAGCGGCAAAATGCACTGGCAGAGGCCGAGGAAGAATGGTTGGTGTTGGAAGAAAAGGCCAGTGCAGGCTAAAATCCAAAGCTAGCTGGTGTTTGGATCTTTTTGGAAATTTTTGGCCAGTGCTGAAATCATAAACACCGTCAGGGATATGCGCACCAGGTGATGCAATGTGACCACTGCAGGATTGGCTGACAGACTAAGTGCAATCAATGACATTTCGGTCACGCCACCGGGTGCAAATGAAATCATAGACACTAGAAAGTTCATGTCCGTCACCTGGATCAGGATCAGGCTGATCACAAAGCTAAGCACAATCATAAACCCAACACTTAGGATCGACAGGCCAATCGCACGTCTAATCGCAGAGAGTTGCATGCCCCCAAATCGACTGCCCAGTGCCGTACCGATCACGACCTGTGCAATAATAATTACCCATTGGGGCAGGGCGACAGTCGCCAAACCACTTAGCCCGATTGCCGCAGATGCAATCAACGGCCCCATCAGATGACCCGCAGGTAGGCGTGTTCCGATTAACAACCCCACGATGCCTGCGGCGGTGGCGATCAGTAAATCTTCCCATAGCGGCAGGCCGCTTGCCTTGCCTGTTAGCACCAGTCCAGCTGATGAACCCACGGGTTCGCCAAGCCAGAGGGATACCAAAATTGGAACACACGAAAGTGTTAATATGATCCGTGTGAATTGTTGCATCGTCAGTAGGCGTACATCACATCCCGCCTCTTCGCCCAAGGCAATGCTTTCCATCAACCCACCAGGGGCCGAACAATAAAAGGCTGTTGCGCGGTCATATCCACCAATGCGTTGAAATATGAACATGTTGAATGTCTGTGCCGCAAGTATGAATAGTATGATTGCAATCAAACTGGGCCAATAATTGGACAGATTGGCAACGATGTCCCATGTGACTTGCGTTCCAATCATCAAACCAATGATTGCGATAAAAATCAGACGAAAGCGTTTGGGAAATTGATACCCTGATGGCAGTGCAGTGGGGCGCCCCATTACAAAAACCGCAGTAACCAAAAGGGGCCCCAACATCCATGGCAGGGGCAGGGGTGTCAAGGTGGCTGCACCCCAACCCGCAATCACACCAATAAGTAGGAGTACACCAGTGAATATGAAAGATGGCGATAAAGTCATTTCCCCCGTGATGCGCCTATTTTAGGATGGTGTCAATTCAGGAGTGTTAGATAGAATGATGTGTTTTTAAGTTATTCTTCACGATTGTGTTTGACCAAAAACGCATGAATTGTCGGGCGTAAGGGGTGATCACATTCCAGTGCAAAAACATAGGCATGCGTCGCATAAAAACAGGCCGCATCCAAATCATCGCAGGCCAGCGCCGCCTGATGATAAAGGACACAGAGGCGGCTTGTATCGCCTTCCTCATGCGCCTTAAGCAGGTCCTGATCTGATGGTATCATTCGGCAGCGTTGGCCATTGCGCGGCGTTCGTTCACCTTACCTGCGACCCAATCGTGAAAACAATGCGTTGGGCCATCCATCGCAGGGGAAAAGCGCCCACCATCAAAGTTTACGCCATGGCGTCCGCGCTGCATGCCCTCAACCACGAAAATATCCTCTTCAAAGACGACTTTCCATTGTTCGGTATTTGTTGCGCGCAACTCTGCATCTGTTTCAGGGGTTGCATAATATAGGTGGATGTTTTCTTCGGTTTCTTCTGGACCTTTGGGGACTAGAACAATCGCAAACGCATGATCACGGTGCATACCCATCAACACATTTGGATAAACGGACAGGTATTCCGCGGCGGTATCCCATTTTGCGTCCAGCCCATCGAAATCTGTAAATTTGGCGCCATTGGCGCCTTCTAACTGGCGATAAACCAACGTGCCCTGACCTGAATAGGCACCATATTCTTCGATGTTATAATGATCCTCAAGACGCGAATAGCTGTTCAAACCTGGGTGTACCCACGGCAAATGATAGCTTTCGCAATAATTTTCGACAGCCAGTTTCCAGTTTGATTTCACAGACAAGACAAATTTGCTGTCTTCGCCACCGTGATAAAGCGGGCGTTCAAATTCGGCCCAGCGGTCCATAACGGGTTTCATGGCCACTGCAAATTCGGGTGCTTGTCCGTCTACATTCACCCATACGACATCGCGCCACACGTGGCTGCGAATTTCGGTTAGGCCCAGTGTAGAGCGATCAACATCTGGGTGGGTGTTTTGCCCGGGTCCGCCAACATGTGGGGTGGACACCAATTTGCCTTCGGTCGAATAACACCAGCTGTGATAGGGGCAGCGAATGGCCCCTTCAATTTTGCGGGCTTCTTCAACCAAAATCATCCCGCGGTGACGACATGTGTTTTGAAATACGCGGACTTGATCATTGCGATCACGCAATAATAATAACGGCATTCCCATGAACGTAATCGGTTTGGCGTCCCCTGCTTCAGGTACATCCGCTGCAACAGCCAGTCCCGCCCATTGACCAAAGAGCAGCGCGTCACGTTCTTCGGCGAAAACCGCGGGGTCAATATAGTGAGCATTGGGCAGGCCATTTGCAGTGCCCAGTGGCGCTTTTACGCGGGTTAAATCCGTAAGATGTGCCATGAACGCCTCCTGTAATCCTCGCGATCTTTGTAAATGGCCTTGGGTGTTTACACAGGCTTATCCGCGACGGACCTTTTCTGAATCCGACATTCGTCCCAATTATTTGAATGAACGATCCAAAAGCAACAAGGCCTTGTGGTAGTTTGGCAATTCCTGCGCACTACACAGACCAGATTTGCGTGACGCCTCTAGCACTTTGTTGGAAAACCCACCCAAATATTGATACACCATACGCGTCGCACGCGATGTGGTGGAAAATTCGCGCGATGTGCGTACGGCGTACCCCTGCCAATACGTATTTTCAAACGATGGCACAGGTGCGATGAAATTAAATGTCCCTGTCATAAACCGTCTGCGCGACACAAGCATGCCCAAACCTGTGTCCATAGCCATAACCATGCCTCGAAATTCGCGCGCGTATTTGTCAATTGGCAAAGCCTATCGACGCATTTCTGATATTGGTGCGCGTCCTGTGATATAGGTCATGTTATCTTTGCGATACACATGAATAATGCCTTGGATGAAAGTATCTGGATAGATAAAGCTGTGGCGCGAAAAGACATAGAAACCAGAAGGAAATAGATGTTCAGGAACATTGCCTGGGCGCATATTTAAAAATTCATGCAAACCAGAAAATGCCTGTGTATTGGACAGGTCCGTTTGCAATTCGTGCAACGGTTGCAGCAAAATCCGTGCATCTAGTCCAAAATGAATGCAAATTTTTTGCAAAATATCTGGCCGAGGAAAGCTTTCGCCCGCGAGGTAGCGATTGAACTGGGTGCGGTTCAATGACAACTCGCGGCACAATGCCGAAACATTCGGCGCAGGGCCCATCAGTTCCTTTAAGTTTTGAGAGAAAACCGCGCGAATATCCGCAGGAGAGCGGTCTTGGCCTGCATCGTTTGGCATTTGTTTAGTCGTTCCATTGTATTTATATTATCATGTCGTGCGCCCGATACTCATACACGAAAACATAAACAATGGGGCCGAACAGCTGGGCTGTAGCCTTATAAATTGTAGGACTTTTAAGAGCCCTTCAAGCGTATTGAAAAGCTTTAATTTGTTTTACAAAAGTGTTGCTGCAAAGACAGACTAAAAAACAACTCTGGGTTGTTTTGGTGGTTTCGTAGATGTGGCGAAGCGCAATTACTCTTCGCTTACCGTACC
>CAXABH010000151.1:0-5153 GCA_963966925.1 uncultured Rhodobacterales bacterium | reverse complement strand
GGATCGGGGTGCGAGCTTGGGGTGTTGAGGCCGGTCAGAAAAAAGATTGGGCGTTAAGGGGATAAAGGTGAGAGGCTGACAAGGACCAAAGCGGGGCTCGTTACGGCTGCTTCCTTCCGGACCTGACCGGGTTGGCGAGGCGCTCGCCCGCGCCAACCTCTCGATCAGGTACTTAGAGGCTTGCTCAATTAATTGCAAGACTATGAAAATAGGCTAATTGTGTTAGCTCTAAATGCATGCTGCTTTGGTGCTTATGAATGGGATAAAAATGAAACTTGCGGAAACAGTTACATTTGGTGGATCTGGATTGGATCGTGCGGCGCTGCGACGCGGCAATCTGACGGAAGGCGAAATTTCACAAGGGCACTCAATTGTAATTTGGCGCGGAAAGGTTTTGGTTGAAAACCGCGATAAACCGCAACTTGCAACTTTACCCTGCACACATCCCATACTTGCAGGTGCAGATCAGCTGTTTTTGGGGCGTGAGAATGATCGTTTGATTTTCGCTGCGGATATCTCCAGTTGGGAGCCCCCTTCAGACCAAGAGGCGCAATCACTTGGTTTTTTTGATCCATCCGAACAACGGCACCCAGATTTACCAGCATCGCATGTGTTTCTAGAACTGAGGGGGTGCATGAATGCCCTGAGTGCGCGTGATTGTGAATTGGCTGCCACTGCGCGAGCCTTATTTCAATGGCACCAAAGTCACAAATTTTGTTCCCGATGCGGTGGGGTTAGTTCCATAACTCAGTCGGGCTGGCAGCGGAATTGCAATGATTGCAATGCATCACATTTTCCACGAACCGATCCAGTCGTCATTATGCTGGTTACACATGGTGATGACATACTGCTTGGGCGTTCCCCAAATTTTCCGGAAAAAATGTATTCTTTACTTGCGGGTTTTCTGGAACCGGGTGAAACGATCGAAGCGGCCGTGCGGCGAGAGGTATTGGAAGAGACTAATGTCACAGTTGGTCCTGTCTCGTATTTAGCCAGCCAGCCGTGGGCGTTTCCCAATTCGTTGATGATCGGATGCCATGGGCATGCGATATCTAAACAAATTACAATTGATCCCAAGGAACTAGAGGACGCATTTTGGATTTCAAAGTCCGAGATGATGGATGTGTTTGCGGGTAAAAACGACAGACTTTTCCCCGCGCGCCCTGGGTCAATTGCGCATTTTTTATTAAAAAACTGGCTTGCAGATCGGTTGGACTAGGGTATTCAGGGTGAGGGAGACGGGACGAGTATGAAGTTTTCAGCGCAAGAAGATCTAAAGCTGCCACAAGCAGATGTTTTCGCTAGGTTATCTAATTTTGATACATTTGAGCGTATCGCATTAAAACGTAATGTTCGTGTTTCGCAAATTTCGCAAAATAATCCGAACGAAGATACATTGGGCTGGAATTGCAAATTTAAGGTCCGTGGTCGTCTGCGTGATGTTGAAATTCGCTTGATCGAATTTGATGAACCCAACAGTCTGAAATTTCACGCGGTGAACCCAGCCCTGCACGCGCGATTAGAAATTGATGTGATTCCGTTGTCACGTGTGCAGACTAGGATACAGGTTGTGTCAGTGTTGGAACCTAAAACACTGGCAGCAAGACTGCTGGTTCAATCGATGAAACTTGCACGATCAAAGTTCAACCAACGGTCCAAGTCGCGTGTGGGTAAATTAGCGGAATTTATTTTGCAGATGCCCGCTGGCTAACCACGCAATTCACTTGCCGGATAGACGCCAAGTATTTTGATTGAATCCGTGAAATACCCCAGTTCGTCTAACGCCAATTTCACATTGGGATCGTCTGGGTGCCCCTCAATATCTGCGTAAAATTGGGTCGCGGTGAATGATCCGCCAACCATATAGCTTTCTAGTTTGGTCATGTTGACACCATTCGTCGCAAAACCACCCATTGCTTTATACAATGCCGCTGGAATATTTCGCACTTGAAATACAAATGTGGTCAGCATGGTGTCTGCACGGCGTACATGGTTTGGCTTGGTCGACATAACCAAGAAACGCGTTGTGTTGTGCCCGTGATCTTCGACATTGCTTGCAAGCACGTTTAATCCATAAATATCAGCGGCAATGTCACTTGCCATAACCGCGACATCTTTTTCCCCCGACGCTGCCAGCTCAGCCGCGGCACCAGCGCTATCGACAGCACTTTCCGCGCGGATGTTATGTTCGTCCAAGAATTTTTGTGCCTGTGGAAGTAGAACAAGGTGCGCACGCGCTGTTTTGACGTCCTCTAAGGTGACGCCAGGGTTGGCCATTATTGATATACGCACCCGCGTGAATGTTTCGTCGATAATGTGCAGGCCGCTTTCGGGCAGCAATCGGTGAATGTCCGCGACGCGTCCATAAGTCGAGTTTTCGACCGGCAACATTGCATATTCTGCTTCTCCAGAGTTTACAGCTGCGATCACTTGATCGAATGTTGCACAGGCCAATGGCTCTAGATCTGGCCGCGCGGCAATGCATGCTTCGTGGCTGTAGGCACCTAATGCGCCTTGGAATGCAATTTTTTTTGTCATTTTCTTATTTTTTCTCTAACTGCGTCGTTTGGAGGCATTTGTACACCTTGCATAAGCGGTATGAAAGCGGATAGATACCGCGCAAACAATAGCAGATGGAACGTGGCTATGGATCAAATGACATTTACCAAAGTAATCGGCGGCTTTTGTGGCGCATTGTTGGTTTACCTTCTTGGCGTGTGGGCAGCAGAAGAGCTGTTTCATGTAGGTGGTGGGCACGGACATGGCGAAGATCACGCCAAAAGCGGCTATGAAATCGAAGTAGCCGTTGCCGAAGAAGCAGTCGAAGAGGAAGAAGTTGTAGATTTCGCAACAATTTATGCGTCAGCTGATGTGGCAAAAGGCCAAAAGGTTTTTGGTAAGTGTAAAGCGTGCCACAAATTAGGCGACGGCGAAAATGGAACTGGTCCGCATATGTACCAGGTTGTCGGTCGTGCTGTGGACGCCGTCGCGGGCTACGGCTACTCAGGCGCACTAAGTGCTGTTGCGGATGTATGGTCGCCTGAAAACCTGAATGGCTTCCTTGAAAATCCTAAAAAATACGCACCTGGCACAAAAATGGGCTTTGCGGGATTGAAGAAAATTGAAGATCGCGCGAACGTTATCGCGTATTTAGCGACCATTAATTAAACCAGTTCAGCAGCCTTAAATGACAAAGCCGCGCCCCGATGCGCGGCTTTTTCTTTTGTTCACTATTGTTTTATCGCTATTGAACCCGCCCCATGAACGCCCTAGCCTTATGGTCAACACGGGAGGAAGTTTATGACAAAATCAAGGGTCCAAGCGAAAGCTATCGATACGTCAAAATTTAGAAACATTATTGTTGGGTCGGCCATTGGGCTTGGGGTTATTTTCAGTGCAATGTCCCTGCGCGCCGAGGAAACGATTACCAAAGCGCATGGTTTCAATTTCTTTGGCGAGTTTAAGTATCCAGCGGACTTTAAACATCTTGATTATGTCAACCCTGATGCGCCAAAGGGCGGTGACATTTCCATATGGTCGATGGGAACCTTCGACAGTTTCAATCCATACTCACGGAAAGGGCGCGCTGGTGCGCTTGCTTCTGCGCCGTTCGAATCACTTCTAGATGGCACGTCAGATGAAGTGGGGACAAGTTATGGCCTATTGGCGGAAACCTTGGAATACCCACAGGATCAATCATGGGTGATTTTTAATATGCGCCCCGAGGCGCGTTTTTCAGATGGCTCTCCCGTCACTGCTGAAGATGTTGCGTTTACATATGAATTATTCCTGAACGAAGGGTTGGCCAGTTATCGTGCAATCCTGGGCCAAATCGTGACGGGTGTTGAAATCTTAGGGCCCCATCGCATCAAGTATTCTTTCGCTGATGATGCATCACGGCGTGATGCGATTCCCATGGTTGGTGGATTACCTGTCAAAAGCAAAGCCTGGTTTGAGAAGACGGGCGCAAAGCTTGACGAATCACGGATGGAACCTGCGATCGGTTCGGGTCCGTATGTGTTGGACAGTTACGACATTAACAAACGGATTACCTACAAACGTAACCCTGATTATTGGGGCAAAGATTTGCCGTTAAACAAGGGACGAGCCAACTTTGACACAATTCGAGTTGAATATTTTGCAGACTCCAACGCCGCTTTTGAAGGGTTCAAATCTGGCGCTTATACGTTTAGGCAGGAAAATTCTTCAAAATCATGGGCAACCGCATACGATTTCCCTGCTTTGGATGAAGGTCACGTGATCAAAACGCTACTGCCTGATGGTGGTATGGCGACTGGACAAAGCTATGTGATGAACCTGCGTCGTGAAAAATTTGATGATATCCGTGTACGTCAGGCGATTGGTTTGCTGTTTAACTTTGAATGGTCAAATGAATCGCTATTTTACGGTCAGTACGCACGTATCAATTCATTCTGGGAAAACTCTGAATTGGCCGCCGAAGGCATGCCATCAGATGCGGAACTGGCCCTATTGCAACCGATTGCAGATCTATTGCCCGCGGGTGTGATTGATGACGAGGCTGTCATGGCACCTGTTTCTGGAAGCCGCACGCTGGATCGTAAAAATTTGCGTAAGGCAAGTGTGCTGTTGGACGAGGCAGGCTGGAGCGTTGGGGATGATGGATTGCGCAGAAATGCGGCCGGCGAAACGCTGACCATCGAAATCATTGAGGATAGCCCAACGTTTGACCGCGTACATCTGCCGTTTATTGATAACCTTAAAGCGGCTGGTATTGATGCTGTGTATTCGCGCATCGACCCTGCGCAGATGACCGATCGGTCACGCAACTATGATTTCGATATGATGGTTGATCAGTTCCCAATGTCGCTGGAACCATCATCAGGATTGAAACAATATTTTGGATCGGAAACTGCGGATCAATCGGTTTTCAACTCGATGGGGCTGAAATCCGAAGCAGTTGATGCCCTGATCGAACATGTTGTGAACGCCCAAAATAAGGCGGATTTGGCAACGTCTGTTAAGGCTTTGGATCGTACTTTACGCGCCTATTACTTCTGGGTGCCACAGTGGTTCAATAACACGTATCGTGTGGCCTACTGGAACATGTATGAACATCCTGAAACATTGCCGCCGTTTGCATTGGGTAACCTTGATTTCTGGTGGTACAATGC
>CAXABH010000150.1:0-5169 GCA_963966925.1 uncultured Rhodobacterales bacterium | reverse complement strand
GAAGTTAGCCTTCCAGACACTATTCGCTTCTTAACGGAAAGCGGCATGGATGCAAACGGAGAGTTCACGACAGAATTTTTCACCGACCTTGGCGAAAGCACTTTTGAAACTGGATCTGTTTATGGAATATTATCCACAAACGCGGACGGGCTAGTTGCCGAAGGTGCTGGTGTCATCACATTGACGTCGCAGGATCCAACGCAATTTGTAAATTCACAAAACGGTACATATAACGGTGAAATCGCTCAATACGAAGAAGCTGGTGGTTTTATTTTAGATCGGAACCTGCCATAAATTCCAAAAACATACGGGGAATTTTATGCAAATTCGTTATTTACACACCATGGTTCGCGTGAAGGATCTTGAAAAATCACAAGCCTTTTTTGAGCTATTGGGCCTAAAAAAAACGCGTCATTATGACAGCGAACAAGGCCGCTTTACATTGATCTTCATGGCTCCAGAAGGGCAAGAGGACTGTCCAGTTGAGCTGACCTACAACTGGGACGGTGATGATGAGTTGCCAAGTGACAGCCGTCATTTCGGCCATCTGGCCTATGAGGTCGAAAATATTTACGACATGTGCCAACACTTGATGGACAATGGCGTCACTATCAATCGCCCGCCGCGTGATGGTCGCATGGCCTTTGTGCGTTCACCTGACAACATCTCGATTGAGCTATTGCAAATGGGCACGGCACTGGAACCCGCAGAACCGTGGACGTCAATGGATAACATTGGCCACTGGTAACAGACATCAGGCTGGCCGCGTTGGCCAGCCGAACCGATGTTAGTAAATATATCGAATTTGGTCTGTCCAAAAACGCTCTAGCGATTTTAGGCCTTTCGTTATTGTCTCTATGTGCTGTGGTGATAAGTCGGCGCGTGCGTCCAAAAGATCAGCGTGTTTCACGAATAGTTCCGATAATGTATCTTTGATATCGCGCCCTTTGGGGGTTAGTTTCACGCGCACAGAACGCCGATCCATTTCGCAGCGTTGATGATGCATATACCCCAGATCAACCAGCTTTTTAAGATTATAGCTAACGTTGCTTCCTTGATAATAACCACGCGATTTTAATTCACCCGCCGTCACTTCATTTTCACCTATATTGAATAATAGCAACGCTTGAACCGCGTTAATTTCCAAAACACCCAAACGTTCAAATTCATCTTTGACCACATCCAGCAGCAGGCGGTGCAACCGTTCAATCAAAGAAAGCGCATCTAAATACTGCTGGGCGACCGAAGTTTCGGTGCTTTGCCAGAACGGGTTAATACTATTCATCGTCACCTCCGACACAATTAATGTGCCGAACTTGCGTGATATTTCCGAAGATAAAGTTAAAATTTTGAACGATTAAAATCGCGCAGCGACGTGCGCTTTTATATCAGCGATCAGATCGGCGAATTGCTCTGCGGGCGGCACCTGTCCAGAACACCACTGATATAGATCCTGATCATTTTCGCTAAGCAAGGCGTCATAATGATCTAGTGCATCATCGCTCATGCCTGACAGTTTATCTTGGGCATAATGCATCAGGATCAAGTCCATTTCTTTGATACCACGCCGCATAGAACGCATGTTCAAACGTTTGATTTTGTGTTCCCGCTTTTCCATCAGCTTTCTTTCAACTTGGTGCGAAGTTTCTTTTCTAAACGCCCCAATCGATCCGCACTTTTTACCAGTGATGTTTTCAAATCACGTATTTCAAGCAAAATGTCGGAAATTTCTGGTGTCAACTCGGACTGATCTTCGGGGGAATCCACGCCTTCTCCCTCTCCTGTTAACAGCCAGCTGAATGACACATTCAAAATACCTGACAACATCGACAATCGATTGGCGCGTGGCTCAGACAAATCTTGTTCCCACGAAATGATGGTCGAATGTTTGACGCCCAACCGTTTGGCCAACTGTTTTTGCGTCATCCCGGCCTGTTCACGCGCAGCACAGACGCGATCCCCAAAAGTAGAAGCCTCAGGGCCGTACCAATCAAATTCGTTATCAGACATATTATACTCGATTTATGTGATTGTTTGTATTCGTATTGCATCGTAAGTCATTGTGGCCGGAACTTCAAATGGATCGCAAAATGAAATTGTCTGACGCACTCTCACGTATTAAGCCTTCTCCAACTGTGGCTATGTCAGCACTTGCAACACAGCTAAAACACGATGGCCACGACATCATCAGCCTAAGTGCAGGGGAACCTGATTTTGACACGCCTGATCACATAAAAGAGGCAGCCATTGATGCGATCCGCGCAGGCCAGACAAAATATACTGACCCTGACGGAATGCTAAGCCTGAAACAAGCGATCTGTGGAAAGTTCAAACGTGAAAACGCTCTGAACTATGAACCATCGCAAATATCCGTTTCAAATGGGGGAAAACAGGTTCTGTTTAATGCGCTATTGGCAACATTAAACCCGGGTGACGAAGTGATCATACCAGCCCCCTATTGGGTTTCCTATCCTGATATGGTTTTGCTGGCAGGTGGAACCCCCGTGATTGTCGAAGCGGGTATTGAAACAAATTTCCGACTTTCGCCAGATGCGCTAGAGGCTGCGATTACGCCACAAACAAAATGGTTCATCTTCAATTCGCCCTCAAACCCCACGGGAAGCGGTTATTCCTGGAGCGAGGTAAAAGCGCTGACTGACGTTTTACTGCGTCATCCGCATGTCCATATTATGACCGATGATATGTATGAACACATCGCCTATGGTAATTTTAAATTCGCAACACCGGCACAGGTTGAGCCAGACCTGTATGATCGCACCCTGACCTGCAACGGTGTTTCCAAGGCTTATGCCATGACAGGATGGCGCATTGGATACGCAGGTGGCCCAGAACATATCATCAAAGCGATGCGCAAACTCCAAAGCCAAAGCACATCAAACCCCTGCACAATCAGTCAATTTGCTGCGCAAGAAGCTCTGAGTGGCCCAATCGATTTTATCGCAACGAACAACACGGCGTTTCATCGTCGGCGCGATTTGGTTGTGTCCGCCCTTAACACAATTAACGGGGTCACATGCCCTGTCCCCGAAGGCGCATTCTACGTCTACCCTTCAATCGCAGGTTTGATTGGGAAAAAGACGCCCGAGGGTAAAGAGATTCAAAGCGACGAAGATTTCGCCATGGCGTTATTAGAGTCCAAAGGCGTTGCTGTCGTTTTCGGCGCCGCATTTGGGTTATCACCCCATTTTCGCGTAAGCTATGCCACATCCGATGAAGTTTTGGTTGAGGCCTGTGCGCGGATCAAGGCATTCTGTGACAGCCTAACGGATTAGGCCGTCGCCACATCATAGTTTGCAAGATAACGGCGAAAGCGCACAGAAAGCCCGATCGCCGCAAAGCTAAGTCCGGCGACAAGTCCCAGCCAAATCCCACTGCCTGCAAGGGGCGTGTAAAACCCCAGCAAGTAGGCGGTGGGGACACCCACGCCCCAGTATCCGATAACCGTGATCACCATTGGGATTGCTGTATCTTGAACCCCACGCAATAGGCCGATTGCCAAAACCTGGCCACCATCAACCAACTGGAATAATGCAGCAATCCACAACAGGACAATACCATATGTGATTATGGCATCGCGCGCCGCCTCATCCGCATCCAAAAATAGCGATATCAACTGCGCACCAAAACCGACAAACAACAACATTGTTAGCAGGGACCAGAAAACGGAAATAACAGCACCAGCTTTGGTCACCTCAACCATCGCAGCCAGATCTTTGCGACCTGCTGCATTCCCAATGCGAATTGTAACTGCATGCGACAACCCCAAATGTGCCATGAAAGTTAGGCTCGCAAGTTGCAAAGCGATACCGTGCGCGGCAAGTGCAACAACGCCAATCCAACCCATCATGACAGATGCGGCCGAAAACAGACCTGTTTCTGCTAATATCGACAAACCGATTGGAGCACCCAGTTTGAAAACCTTGGCCATTGCACCCCAATCAGCGCGATAAAAACGCGCAAATAAATCGTGCTGTGGTAAAATATAAACGGCATATAAGGTTGTAACGATCGCCATAAGGACGTTCACCAACAGCGATGCAATTGCCGCGCCCTTTATGCCCAATTCAGGGAAACCATAATTGCCAAAAATAAGTACGTGATTAAAACCGACATTCAAAACAGCAATACCACACGTGATTAACATAATAACTTTGGTGAATTCCATCGCGGCCAAATAGCTACGCATCACGTTTGCCCACAGCGACGGGATAATCGCAGGCGCCAAGATCCACATATAATCCGCAGCATACCGTGCCAGATCAGGCTGTTGACCAAGACCCAGAAAAATCCACTCAGACATAAAAAATATTGGCAGCGCGCAAATGCCATAAATCACACTTATCCACAGCGCCATGCGCGTTGAACGACGCACAGTCGTATCATCCTCTATGGCTGCGGCGCTGGATACCATAGGCATCAGCGCAAAGGCGGCACCTGAGCCCAAGATAAAGATGTTGAAGAACAATGTCGTGGCAAGGATCAGCGCAGCAAGCTCTTCTACCGAATGCCACCCCACCATGACGATGTCGGTGACACCGATCAGCATCATAGCCAAGTTACTGCCTACGATAGGCAGCCCCAGTACAAACAGCTTGTGAATATTTTGAAACGTCGTTTGAGAAATGGCCATGTCGTTCACGTAGACCTGACACGCGTATCAAACAAGGGTTTTCTTGTCTTCGGAAGTTGGGCGGGTCACTTAAGCTGGAGGGGAGTGGGGGATGCAATACTGCCTAAGTGACCCGAAGCCAGCGAATCTATCGGAAAACGCTGGAACCATTTGACCGCTCATCACGATCTAAACACTTTACTAATACAACCATAGAGCGATTATTTATGGTGTAACTCACCAATGACAGAACTCGCTAAACACCTCAACAATGAAATACCAAAAAGTTTTAAAATCGCCCCCTCAACCATCCTAGGAAACATATTTTATTAATCATTTCAGTAATTTATTTAAAGTTTACAAAAAATGTCTAAAATTGCAAAAATCTTTTTGATAATTTTTGAAAACGGCCGCTTATGTAAATTTGACTTTTAAAATTAAAAATAATCAACATTTCCGTTAACGTTCTTTTCGACCGAAACAAAATCGTTATTACGCTTAAAGGTGAGTGAACACTTTTGTTTGTCGACCCCGAATCA
>CAXABH010000149.1:0-5226 GCA_963966925.1 uncultured Rhodobacterales bacterium | reverse complement strand
GCCTGCTGATCGCGGGCATTTTTTAACGATTTTTTGATAATCTGAAAGCGTCATCATTTTTGCGCACATTTGGGGGATTGCCGAATTTTCCGCAAATCTCGCGATCCAAAAATGCGGTGTACAGGATTTAAGCTTAGAATAAAATCCAGTACAAAATGACAAGAACCGCAATTGCGATCAACAATTTTGTGGTCCCTGACATGCCGCCTGTATCCTGTGGGGCCGGTGCCGCAGGCGTGGATTGGATTGGTGTGGGCTCAGGTTCTGGATCTGCTGCGGGTTCTGGATCAGCGGTTGCAACGAATTCTGGCGCAGGTGTTGGCGCCGTATCAGAACTGTCCTCAGCAGGGGCTACATATTTCCAATCAAGTGTACGATTGGCCAGGTCTGCTTGACCTGCCAAAGGCGCGCTTGGCTTGATGCCTGATCCTGCGTTTGATCCATCATCGGATTGCGCATCCAACAGCGCGACCAATTCACCTTTTTTCAGGTTCATTGATGCGCTTACCCCTAGGGCGGTTAATTCTTCGATCAATTGAGCTTTGGTTTTTTTATTGTTTTGTGTCATTCCGTCTCTCCCCTATCATCTTTTGTTTTTTTACGGCGGCGTTCAATTTTATAAATAAACGCTAACACGGATCCGAAATAAAACAATATGCAAAAGGATTGGTGAAATCAGGGTTGTTTATGCGATCCTTCGTTCGCACTTTGGCCCAGATGGTTTGGCGATAGAGATACAGAAATGTTGCGTGTCGCAGGGATGAACGCCTGATTTTTGCGCTCAGTCTGCAACGAAGAAATGGCAAATTTCCCTCTTCGCCATTCATGATGACGCGATGTCCCACTGGATATGGATACCGCTGCGTTTTAGGCTGGGCTAACAAATGAGGAACGCATGGACCAAGCAGTTATTGTTAAAATCAAAGAAAGCTTTGCACGCCAAAGTTACATGACCACAATTGGCGCACAGTTGGATCAAATTGAACCAAGTCTGGTCAGCATTCGTGCGCCCATGTCCGATCATATTCTGCAGCAGCATGGATTTGCACATGCGGGGGTGGCATTTTCAATGGGCGACAGCGCGGCGGGTTATGCGGCACTGACATTGATGCCGGCAGATGCAGAAGTGTTAACAACCGAAATGAAAATCAACCTTTTGGCACCCGCCAGTGGGGACGTGATTATTGCCAAAGGCCGTGTGATCAAAGCGGGGCGTCGTTTGACAATCGTTGGGGCAGATGTTTTCGCCATCACAGGTGACCAAGAAAAACACATCGCCATTTTACAAGGCACTATGATTTCAAGCTAAAGTGATGACTTTTCCTGACAGAGCACCCTATATTATGAAAAACACGCTTAAAACGGAGTTGGTATGAGGTTTATTTTTGTCGCGGTTGTGTCTTGGCTGGTATGGATTCAGGCTGCATCAGCAGATCAAGCACGTATTGCAAACTTGTTTGATGCGCTCAACATGGATGAAATTATTTCAATCATGCAAGAGGAAGGCAAACGTGATGCGATAGAAACGATTGAAGTTTACGCACAACGCAGTGTTGATGATGCGTTGTCTGAACGGATTGATCGCATATTCGATAAAACAGAAATGCAAGTCGTGTTGATTAATATGACGTCAGAAAACATGAACGCGGGGCAGATAGCGGCCGTGAGTGATTTTTTGAACAGCGATGTTGGGATGCGGGCGAATACATTGGAAATAACAGCGCGACGTGCCATTTCGGATGACGCAATTGAGGAATATGCCCTGTCGCAATTTGACGATGTAAGCGAATTGGCGCGGTACACACAATTTCGCGACATCATAGAGGCGCTAGATTTGATTGATCAAAATACCTATGGGGCAATGGGTGCGCAATATGTCTTTATGCGGCAGTTGGCGGGCAGCGACCAGTTAGATTTAACGGACGATGACATCACTGAAATGCTTATGGCAGGCGAAGATGAACTGAGAGAGGGTATTCGTTACTGGCTTTATGGCTTTTTCAATATGGCTTATGCCCCGCTGAGTGACGCAGAGCTTGCGACCTATGTGAAGTTTCAACAATCAGAAGCTGGACAGGCGCTGAATCGATCATTATTCGCGGGCTTTAATGAATTGAGCGTGCGGCATGCCGAAAAAATGGGGGGTATGGTCGCAGAATTGATGCAAGTGCAGGATTTATAACGCGCGCACCTGTTGACTTTTCCCATTCTCACCAGTAATTGCAGGCTCTCGATGGCGGGGATTCCCCGCCTTTCTTAATCACATACGTCCAAATGGGCGCGCAGTTTGGGGCGATGCTACCTGCATCACAACGCCTGATACCAGGGGCCGAAAAACGCGGAAACGAAAAGGAAAGACGCATGTTTGCTGTCCTAAAGACTGGCGGTAAGCAGTACAAAGTTCAATCGGGCGATTTGCTTCGTGTTGAAAAATTGGCTGCAGACGCAGGTGAAACAGTTCAATTCAATGAAATTCTAATGCTTGGTGGTGATGCACCAGTTGTTGGTTCTCCGCGCGTTGATGGCGCGGCAGTACAGGCCGAAGTGATCGACCAGATCAAAGGCCCAAAAACAATCAACTTTGTTAAGCGTCGTCGTAAGCACAGCTCGCAACGTACAAAAGGCCACCGTCAGCAACTTACATTGTTGCGCGTGACTGAAATCCTGTCCTCTGGTGCGGGTGATTCTGGTATCAAAGCAGCCGTTGGCGCAGGTTCAGTTTCTTCAGCGGTACCCGTTGCAGCGGCAAAACCAGCAGCAAAAGCCAAAGCAGCGCCAGCGCCTGCAGCGGCGGCAGGTTCAGACGATCTGAAAAAACTCTCAGGCGTTGGCCCAGCTCTTGAGAAAAAGTTACACGCAGCAGGCGTAACAACATTCGCGCAAATTGCAGCGTGGACAGATGCTGACGTAGCTGCTATGGACGAGCAACTGTCATTCAAAGGCCGTATCGAGCGTGAAGGCTGGATCGCTCAGGCCGCAGAACTGGCAAACTAAGGAGACGAAGGAATGGCACATAAGAAAGCAGGCGGTTCATCCCGTAACGGTCGCGACTCAGCTGGTCGTCGTCTTGGCGTAAAAATCTTTGGCGGTCAGACTGTCATCCCAGGCAACATCATCGTGCGTCAGCGCGGCAACAAATGGTGGCCAGGTGAAGGCGTAGGTCAAGGTAAAGATCACACGCTATTTGCAACAGTCGACGGCCATGTGAAATTTCACAAGGGTCTAAAGGGCCGTACATTTATTTCAGTACTTCCAGCAGCGGAGGCAGCTGAATAAGCCGAAAACCGAAAATTTAAATTTTCAAAAAGGGGATCGGCACAACGCCGATCCCCTTTATTTTTTTATTAACCATTGTTGGTGCAGCTAGGATCACATCCAACGCAAACGAAATTGGAACTGACAGATGTATGTCGCAGTCACATCATTGGCGGCTTTCGCCTTTAGCCAGATCGCAACGCCGGGGCCGGCGAATATGGCGATGTTGGCCGCGGGTGCGCGCCTGGGGTTTCGGGCGGCGTTGCCGTTTATGTTTGGTGTATTGTTGGGCAAACAATTGATCATTTGGCCCATTGGTTTTGGCCTGATGGAGTTGGCAACCCAAGTACCGATTATTTTCCTGGCGCTGAAATACATTTCTGCGGCTTATATTATTTGGCTTGCATGGCGCGTGGCGAATATGCGGTTGAACGTGGATCATGATCCTGTGGGATTGGGATTTAGAGCGGGATTGTTTGTGCACCCGCTGAATCCCAAGGCTTGGATGATGATTACCTATAGCTTTTCAAACTATGTGGCCGTGGATGCGCCTGTCTGGATCGCCACGGCGTGGATTGCGGGCACATTGTTCGTGATACAGGCGATTTGCCACCCAATTTGGACTTTTTTTGGCGATCGCATCGCCAACACTATAATAGGCACCCCCTTTGAACGTTATTTGATGTGGGGACTGGCAGGATTGACCGTTGCGTTTGTTCTGTTTGCTCTTTTTAGAGGAGAACTTTGATATGAAACTTGATACAATAACAACACAACCCGTTGTTGACACCGCACGCTTTGTGCTGCGTCCGTTGCGACGCTCTGATGCTGGCTTGGTCGAGTTTTATACTAAGGACGAGCGTGTCGCACGCCAAACGACGACGATCCCGCATCCTCTGCCCCCAGGCGCGACAGAAGCGTTTATTAACCGTTGTTTATCGGTTGAGCGTGAAGAGGATGTTTGGGCCATTGATGCATCTGCGTCGGGCTGGTCCGAAGTGATCGGTTTGGTCAGTCTGGATCGCCTAAGCCGCAATCAATCCGAGTTGGGTTATTGGGTGGCACCAACATTTTGGAACCAAGGCGTCGCATCTGAAGTATCCGCCGCAATTATCAAAGCAAACCCAATGGAAAACGACACCATTTTTGCCGCTGTCTTTCAAGATAATCCGGCATCTGCGCGGGTGCTGACAAATTGCGGGTTTGAGTATGTCGGCGATGCCGAGGCATTTTCTGTTGCACGCAATGCCAAGGTTTCAACATGGACATACATTCGTAAGTTTACATAAGGGAACATAATGTCACAACGCACAGCACATATTCTAACGACACGTTCCTATTTCGGCACACCTATGGCGTGGCCGATGGGCCAAGTCTGGCGATATTTGAGATAACGAAAACACGCATTTTCACACTCAAAGGTCGCCACATCAGGCGGCCTTTTTGTTTTTAAGGAGTACATAGATGCAACGCATTATTCACACAGATCGGTTGGTTCTGCGCCCCGCCTATATTGGGGACGCTGGGCGGATCGTACAGATCATGGAATACGACATTTCAAAATGGCTGATCCCCGTACCTAATCCCTACATCCTAACAGATGCGCAGGACTGGCTTTCATCACTCCGTTTTGAACGGGATCGTTATGTTTGGGCCATTACACGCGATGGGGTTGTCATTGGAATGATTGGGATTGATCCCACACTGGGATACTGGATTGCCAAAGAATACTGGGGGCAGGGCTATGTATCCGAAGCCGCACGTGCCGTTCTGTCCGCCTATTTCCACGACCCCTTTGCGGATCCGATTTATAGCGGCTATTTCGTTGAAAACGAACGTTCCGCGCGGGTTTTGTCCAAACTGGGGTTTTCCCCCGTGGGCAGGCCCGTTGCCACAGTGTCGGCGGCACGCAACGGCGAAGTACCAATGCAACACATGGTTCTGACGCCTGAACAATGGGCGGCGCTCAAT
>CAXABH010000148.1:0-5231 GCA_963966925.1 uncultured Rhodobacterales bacterium | reverse complement strand
TTTGTCGCTAGGGGGTGTTTGTGAGGCTTGGGCAACTGGCGCAATTTGAGGCCAATAAATACTTTATCCATGTTAACGAATTAACAGATGTTAATTTTGAAATAAACATAAAAAACGACACAACACTAATTTTGATGCAAAAAGTCCTATCAAATTATTCTTTTCAAGCATAGCGACGGACAGTGCGGGGCTTCTCGGTGTTGTAATTCAAAGAACTTGGGTACGGAGGACCAATGATGTACAACAAATTAACGAAAAAGATTGCGGTGGCCGCGATTTCAACTGCAGCTTTGCTGGCTGGCGCTGCACAGGCAGTGGCAGGCGACTGGAAACCACAAAAGCCAGTCGAGCTGGTCATTATGGCAGGTCAGGGTGGCGGCGCGGATCGGATTGCGCGTTTGTTCCAATCAATCATTCAAAAAGAGAACCTGTCCAATATGCCGGTCCTTCCTGTGAACAAAGGCGGCGGATCTGGCGCAGAAGCATTGCGCTATTTGAAAGATAAAGAAGGCGATGCCCACGTAATCATGGCAACGCTAAATTCCTATTACACAACACCCCTGCGCACAGACATTGGTGTGGATATCGAAGAATTCACGCCACTGGCACGGATGGCAATGGACACATTCGTTCTGTGGGTAAATGCCGACAGTGATATCCAAACACTGGATGATTATGTTGCTGCCGTGAAAGCGGCGGGTGGTAGCTGGAAAATGGGTGGCACAGGCACGGGCCAAGAAGACAGCCTTGTGACTGCGATGTTGGAAAAAGAATTCGGCATTCAGCACACATATGTCCCGTTCAAAGGGGGCGGAACAGTTGCGAAAAACCTTGTGGGCAATCACATCAATGCAACTGTAAACAACCCTGCCGAGCAAATGGGGTTCTGGCAAGCGGGTAAAGTACGCCCAATCGTCGCGTTCACACCAGAACGCCTAGCCGTGTTCCCAGACGTTCCAACAGCACGTGAACTGGGCCATGACATTGTATACTGGATGCAACGGTCATTCGTGGCTCCAAAGGATATGCCAGCAGACGCAGTCGCATATTACACTGAAATGCTAGAGCAGTTGGGTGCAACACCAGAGTGGCAAGAATACGCATCAGGCAAAGCGTTGGTTGCGGATATGCTAACGGGTGACGCGCTTCAGAGCTACTTCCTGAACGAACGCTCAAAGCACGCCGAAATCTTGGCGTCGATTGAATAAACCCAAAGGCAACGATCTTTGGCC
Source organism: uncultured Rhodobacterales bacterium (assembly GCA_963966925.1). Taxonomy (GTDB): domain Bacteria; phylum Pseudomonadota; class Alphaproteobacteria; order Rhodobacterales; family Rhodobacteraceae; genus HIMB11. The sequence continues at coordinate 3,999 of CAXABH010000148.1, read as the reverse complement.
CCCGATTGGGGGCCATAATTTTCTGTAGGGACTGATATGTTATTGGACAAAGTAATTGCTGGCGCATTGGTTCTGCTGTCGGCCTATATGATGAGCCACGCAATCCTTCTACCGATTGGTTGGAATGGGGAAACGGGTGGACCGGGCGGAGGTGCCTTTCCATTTTGGTGTTCGCTTATTATTCTAGTGTGCGCGGTTTTCGTGATTTTGCGACCTGCACAATCCTATGACGCAGCGCAATTCACTTTTGATCGTGACATGGTGTGGCCGCTATTACAGGTGATTATCGCAATTGCGATCACCATCGCATTGATCCCCACTGCGGGCGCCTACGTGGCAATTCCACTCTTTTTATTCTGGTATCTGAAAATATACGGCAAACATAGTTGGACCCTAACACTGTCCATCACAGTTTTAACGCCGATTGTTGTGTTTTTCTTCTTTGAGGCGACGTTGAAAATTTTGTTGCCCAAAGGGATCACGGAACCGTTGTTTTTCCCGCTTTATGCGATGTTTTTTTAAGGGGTAATTTATGGACGTTCTCTCACTCCTTGCGGATGGTTTCGCAACTTCGCTTTCGCCTTTTAATCTGTTCATTGTCGTGATTGGTGTCACTGCTGGCCTGTTCATCGGTGCGATGCCCGGATTAGGTTCTGTGAATGGTGTGGCGATTGTTTTGCCGCTCACCTTTATTGTGCCGCCATCCTCTGCGATCATTCTGCTTGCTGCCATTTATTATGGGGCGATGTATGGGGGGGCTGTTTCTTCGATCTTATTGGGGATCCCCGGTGCCTCGACTGCGGTGGCCACAACCTTTGACGGGCGGCCGATGGCGCAAAACGGGCAGGCGGGGCTGGCGCTGATTGCGGCGGCTGTTGCGTCCTTTGTTGGGGGTACGATTTCGGTTATCTTGTTTACCCTGTTTGCGGCCCCATTAGCGGACATCGCGCTGAGCTTTGGGCCAGCAGAAGAATTCGCCTTAGTGTTGTTGGCCTTCACCACCTTTGTGGGGCTTGGGGGCGATGATTCACTAAAAACGATTATTATGATTTGTCTTGGATTGGCGCTTTCAACTGTTGGATTGGATTTGATTTCGGGACAGCCGCGTTTGATTTTTGGTGACATGCCGGGTTTTTATTCGGGGATTTCATTCCTTGTTCTTGCGATTGGGACATATGGGTTGGGTGAAATCTTGTACACCATTGAAACCTCGAAAACTGCGCCCAAGGTTACGAATGCACGCATTACATTCGCAGAATTGGGCGCAGGTTTAAAGCGCATGAATACCTTGTGGAAAACCATGTCGCTTGGGTCATTCCTTGGGTTTTTTGTGGGCATGTTGCCTGCGGCGGGCGCGACGCCTGCGGCGTTGATGTCCTATGGCATAGCCAAACAGACATCAAAAACATCAGATACATTTGGCAAGGGCAACATTGAAGGTGTTGCTGCCCCTGAAACGGCAAACAATGCGGCATCAACCGGATCTTTGCTGCCGATGCTAACACTTGGAATTCCCGGATCCCCCACAACGGCGCTGTTGCTGGGCGGTATGGTGATGTGGGGATTGGTGCCAGGTCCCATGTTGTTCATCGAACAGCCAGATTTTGTTTGGGGCCTCATTTCATCGCTTTATACCGCAAATTTGGCGGCAGTCGCTGTGAACATCGCCCTGATCCCTGTGTTCGTGTGGGCGCTGCGGATGCCGTTCACGGTGTTGTGCGCATTGGTTGTGGTTTTGTGTATTGTGGGTGGTTTTGCGCCATCGCAAAAAATGCACGACGTTTGGTTGATCTTTGCCTTTGGTGTTGGCGGTTACCTGCTGCGCAAGGCGGATTACCCACTGGCCCCCTTGGTTTTGGCGCTTGTCCTTGGGCCCTTGATGGAAAAAAGTTTCCGTCAAACCTTGATTGCGGAGCAGGGCAATATCTTTGCCTTTGTGGAACGCCCCTTATCCGCAACCTTTATTGGATTGGCCATCCTGTTCTTTGTCTTGCCCTTTTTGGTGGCCTTTATCACCGGCGCAAAAGAGCGCCTACACGTGCCCAGTAAACGTCCGAAAATTAACTAGATTGAATGGATCAGTAAAATGAAAACAACACTATATGATTTGATCGACCAACACCCTGATCATGCCATTGCAATCGGTGAACCGGGGCGAGAATGGTTAACATATGCGGGCCTGCGCAGCATGGCGACATCTGTACGTCAAAGCCTGCGTCAGTTCGGAATTAATGCGCAAGATCGCGTGGCAATCGTTTTGGCCAACGGTTCTGACATGGCGTCTGCCTTTGTCACCATCGCGCAGGCGGCAACAACAGCTCCGTTAAACCCCAGTTATCGAGAGGAAGAATTTTCCTTTTACCTCGAAGATTTGGGTGCAAAAGCGATTGTTTTGAAAAATGACTATGATGGTCCCGCACGTCAGGCGGCCGAAAAATTGGGATTGATTGTGTTGAATTTAATCCCAACATCACGCGCGGGCGAATTCACACTGGCAGGACCGGATGCGAATGCCGCGCAGGATGTGACGCCAACTGCAGATGATGTTGCGCTGATTTTGCACACATCCGGCACAACATCGCGCCCAAAAATTGTGCCCCTGTTACAGCGCAATGTTGCGGCATCGGCACAGAATATTGCGGCATCATTGGCACTAACCCCGACGGATCGGTGTTTGAACGTGATGCCCTTGTTTCACATTCATGGATTGGTTGCGGCCGTATCAGCGACATTTGCATCAGGGGGGTCAATTTATTGTACCCATGGTTTTAACGCCATGAACTTCTTTGCGATGATGTCCGAGGCGCGTCCCACATGGTACACAGCCGTACCCACAATGCATCAGGCGATTTTGTCCCGTGCAGGGCGCAATGCGGATGTGATCGCGGATGTGCCATTGCGCTTCTTACGCTCATCCTCGGCCTCATTGCCCGCACAAGTGATGGAGCAGTTAAACACAACATTTAACGCCCCGGTGATTGAAGCATATGGCATGACAGAAGCCGCGCACCAGATGTGTTGCAATCCGCTGGATCGTCAGAAACCTGGCTCCGTTGGGGTTGCCGCAGGACCCGAAGTTGCGATTGCTCATGAAATTGAAAACAGGCTTGTTGATGGCACAGGCGAAGTTGTCATCTCTGGTCCCAACGTCACCCCAGGGTACGAAAGCAACCCAGAGGCCAATGAAAAGAACTTCTTTGATTTTGACGGCAAACGTTGGTTCCGCACAGGCGATCAGGGGGCATTAGATGCAGATGGGTTCCTTGAACTGACAGGTCGTCTTAAGGAAATCATAAACCGCGGCGGAGAAAAAATTTCACCCCTAGAAGTTGATGGTGTTCTTATGGATCATCCCAGCATTCAACAAGTTGTCACATTCGCACTGCCGCATCCCAAATTAGGCGAAGAAGTCGCCGCCGCCGCCGTTTTGCGTGACGGACATGAAGCAAGCGAAAAATCAATCCGTGAATTTGCCGCCCAGCGTATGGCCGATTTCAAAGTGCCGCGTCGTGTCATCATCATGGAGGAAATCCCAAAAGGTGCGACAGGCAAAATGCAACGGATCGGCATGGCCGAAAAACTTGGCCTTGTCGCTGCGGAGTAGAAAATGAAAGTTTGTATTTTTGGGGCAGGTGCAATTGGCGGCTATATGGGCGTGAAATTGGCCAAGGCAGGTGCAGATGTCAGCTTGGTTGCGCGGGGTCCACATTTGGCCGCGATGCAGGAAAAGGGGCTGACCCTGATTGAGGAAGGGGAAACCACGACGGTTCCTGTGACGGCCTCGGACGATCCCGCGGCATTGGGTGTTCAGGATTATGTAATCGTCACGCTTAAGGCGCATTCTGTGCCCCCTGTGGTGTCCAAAATGGCGCCCTTGATTGGACCAAACACGACGATCGTATCGGGTGTGAATGGGGTGCCGTGGTGGTATTTTCACAAACTCGAGGGCACCCATGAAGGCACCCGATTACAAAGCGTTGATCCAGGCAATGTTCAATG
>CAXABH010000147.1:0-5247 GCA_963966925.1 uncultured Rhodobacterales bacterium | reverse complement strand
TGCACAATGTGTCAATTATTATTTACATGTTGTTTTGTATACGCCGTTTGTCGCGCATCAGAACGCTGCAACACTTTAATACAACGCTCGAAAACGTGGGATAAGCTCATTTCAGCATCGTGGTACATGTCATCAGGCGATCCCTGATCGATAAAACGGTCTGGTAAGAACACAGTATCAATGTTGATTCCATCCGCCAACTGACCCGTCAATGTCAAATGTTGCAGAACAATCGCGCCAAACCCACCCATTGCACCCTGTTCGAGCGTTAAAACCGCACTGTGTGATGCAACTAGCCTATCAACCAACTCTGTATCAAGCGGTTTGGCAAAACGTGCATCAGCAACAGTTACGCTGATACCCTGCTGTTCCAAAAGCTGCGCTGCATCTAGAGCAACGCCCAAGTGTGCACCAAACGATAAGATTGCAAGATCCGTCCCGTCTTTCACGGCACGTCCTTTACCGATTGCAAGTCGCTCGCCACGTGTGGGAACAGAAACGCCGGGACCTGTGCCGCGTGGGTAACGAAAGCAAATCGGACCTTCATCATAATCAGCAGCGGTGCGCACCATATGCGCAAGTTCGGCCTCGTCACTTGCGGCCATAACCGTCATGTTCGGCATATTTGCCATATAAGAAATATCCAAAATACCGCCGTGGGTTGGGCCATCTGCCCCAACCAACCCCGCGCGATCAATCGCGAATCGTACGGGTAAATTTTGCAGTGCAACATCATGCACAATTTGATCATAGGCACGTTGTAAAAACGTTGAATAGATTGCGCAGAATGGCTTCATTCCGGTGGCGGCTAAACCTGCTGCGAATGTAACCGCGTGTTGTTCCGCGATACCCACATCATATACCCGACGCGGAAATTCTTTGGCTAAAATATCAACGCCCGTACCAGATGGCATTGCCGCTGTCACAGCTACCACGCGGTTGTCTTCTTTTGCCTCCGCCAACAGAGACTTGCCAAACACACTCGTATATGACGGAGAATTCGCAGGTGTCTTTTTCTGTACACCCGTGGATACGTCAAATTTTGAGACGCCGTGATATTTATCAGCAGAATTTTCAGCCGGTGCGTACCCATATCCCTTTTTGGTACAAACATGGATCAAAACAGGCCCATTGGCGCGCCCCTTGACTGCGCGAAGTGTGGTCAGCAGTTGCTCCATATCATGCCCATCAATCGGTCCAATATAGTCAAATCCAAGTTCCTCAAACAACGTTGCCTGACCAATCGTACCAGTAACCAGTTGCTTAGCCCGCCGCGCATGATCCCGCAGTTTAAAGGGCAAGTGGTCGTCTAGGCTTTCCCCTATCTCTTTTATTTTTCCAAAAACATCATTGTTATTAACCCGTGATAAATAAGACGACATTGCGCCCACAGGCGGTGCAATCGACATTTCGTTGTCGTTCAAAATTACGAATAGCCGTTCTTTCTCACTTCCAGCATTGTTTAGTGCCTCATACGCCATGCCAGCAGAAATTGACCCATCCCCAATAACAGCGATTGCGTCCCCCGTCGGCTGGCCATGTTTACGCGCAAGCGCAAACCCAAGAGCCGCCGAAATCGAAGTGGAACTATGAGCAGCGCCAAAAGGATCATATTCACTTTCACTTCTCTTCGTGAAACCGCTGATCCCATCTGTCTGGCGCAGTGTTTTCATCTGACTGCGCCGACCTGTTAAAATTTTATGCGGATAACATTGATGTCCCACATCCCAAACCAATTTATCAAAGGGCGCGTTAAAAACAGCGTGAATTGCAACTGTCAGCTCAACCACACCAAGGGACGAACCTAGGTGGCCACCGGTTTGTGAAACTGTTTCTATGACTTCATTCCGTACCTCGCGCGCTATCACGCTTAGTTCACGATCTGACATTCGCTTTAGATCAGAGGGGCTGTGTACCGTGTCCAATAATTTTGTCTGCATTTCGCGTTCCTTTAGAAAAAAGGGGCGCCGGCTTGCTAATGCAAACGCGACGCCAGGCTCCTGTAGTCAACAGGGAGGGATGGAATGTGTTTGGGGCCGACCCCAAACGAAAGGCCGCGCGAAACCGCGCGGCCAATTCTTATTCATAGACTGGCGCGCCTGTCGTCGCGAGCTCTGGCCAATCTTTGATCACGTTCGTGCCCTGTAACGGTTGCTGATACCCTTTGTGACATGTTTTACATGCAGCCTTAGGTGCATCACCATGTACTGGACCAAGACGCGCTTCTGGGTACACATCTTGTAAAGGAACAAGGTAGTCGTTGTTCATTTCCTGAACCATACCGATACCAAGCGATGCTGTACCCCACTGAGGAGTTACTTGCTCTGCATCATAGAAGGCACGGGTGTTGTGACATAGCACACAGTTGCGCCCCAAGGAGTTCGAGAAGTAGTTCATCAAAGAGTACGTGCGTTCAGCATTTTGGATAAGTGGATCGCCAGGTTCGTTAGCAACACGTGATTCATAATCATGAACCCCGATTGTCTCATACCCCAAGAGATACTTCTCCAAAGCGTCAGAAGGCAGTGATGTTGACTGACTTAGAACCGTGGCGCGGTTCTGATTGGCAGACCAACCTGCAGATGCCTCGTTCACTGGAACAATATTGAACCAAATTTCACTTGGCACATGCTGACCTCGGTGACAGGTAAAGCACGTTACGCCGACTTCTTTGTTCGCATTGACATGACCCGACCAATTTTCATTGATGTTTTGGGTCATTTGGATCATGCGACGAGCAACCACTTTGGTATAAAGTGCGTCTTCACCATAAGTTTCGACATCACCATCACCGTGGCAGTATGCGCATCCCTCATCTGGAGCGATCCATTCTGTCATTGCGCCCATCAAGCGATCAAAATTGTCTTCGGTCAAATCACCCAACACCTGCACATTTTGGTAAATGTCTTTTGCAAGCGCTTCGGATCCATCTGGAACATAGGGCTCATTTTCGTAAACAAGCTCGATGTCGGGATCAGGGGTTGCCAAATCACTGTTAAATTCAGTGATTGACATACCCTGCCCCCGCGGACCCGTTTGCAAACTAGATGTTGCAGCGGGCTGTCCAAACGAAACGACCATGATAGCCAGGAATACCGCCCCGCCTAAGACGCCAACCAAAATAGCTGGGCCGTAGACGTTTGTTGGGTTTTCTTCATTCCAACGATTAAACCAACTTGGTAACATGATTAGTCCTCCTGGCCGATGAATGACTCGTAAGAGCCGTAGTTTTCATAACCGTAAGAACCGTCATACATCGGAGCAAAGTAATGTTCCTGAGCCCAGATGAACCAGTTGTCGACAACTGTCCCAGTCAGCAAGATACCGATACCGCCTGTAATTGGACACAAGACTGCGAACCACCACGCCCAACGGTGTATACCCTCCATCGTCGCGTTAAAGCCCATAGTCCATCTCCAGAACAATGCAGCGCGTTCTGATGCTGTTCCTCGATCATAGATTTGTTCCAATTCACGATCCCCACCAAAGCGGGTCACCGCAAGGATTGTTGCACCGTGCATCGCAAACAGAAGAACTGAACCGTACAGGAACACAATCGATAGCGCATGGAACGGGTTATAATAAAGGTTGCCGTAACGAATTGAGAACGCAGTAGTCCAATCCAAGTGCGGGAAAATCCCATATGGAACGGCCTCTGACCAGCTACCCATTAAAACCGGACGGAACAGACCAAGGACAAGGAACAACCAAATCGCGGCGGCAAATGCCCATGCGACGTGTTTGCCCATCTTGTGCTGTTGCGCCAAAAGGTAGGTTCGCAACCACCAAGTACAGACTGACACTAATAAGAAGAGCGAGCTTATTATGTACCAACCGCCTTGATCCAGTGGCGGCATCCGCAGACCCCACTCTGGTCCCGGAGGTTCAAGTGCCAACCAAAAGAATTGGCGCAAAAACTCTGGGATAGACCAACCGACCTGAGCCAGCATGTTTAAGCCCACGATGTTGAACCACAACAGACCAGTGGCAAGCGAAATCACCCCAGTCCAACCTAAATATACAGGTCCTAATTGTGCATTTCCGATCCAACCGGCTAGATTTGAAAACCCTGGTGTTCCGATACGTTCGGACATCATATTATTTTCGTTATCTACACCCATTTCGGCGGGCCCGCGAACCTGCACTTGTGTGAATATATTCTGATATTCAATCATAATTACATCCCCATCTGACTTGGCCAAATTGGCATTTCTAACCACCAGTTCCACCATTCAGGCCAACCTTTGGTCCAGACTGGGCCAGAGATGATGATACATACGGCCGAAAAGAACACAGCATTGATCGCCAGCAAAAAGCCAACGCGGTGAATGCCCAATGTTCCAACCGAGTAACCGATGAAATCACGGAAAAAGGTGTCTTCGTTGTCTGGGCCTTGCGCTTCTTCACCCTCTTCTGGGTTTGCCGCACTTAGAACCAGCGCGCCGTGCAACGCCAATGCAAGCGTTGTTGTGAAGAACAAGGTTACAGCCAACATGTGTGCTGGGTTGTAGTGGAAATGCAGGTACGCATAACCAGTGTTGCTAACCCAATCTAGGTGGCTGAAAATTCCATATGGAAATCCATGCCCCCAGGCACCCATCAACAATGGTCTAAAGATAACCAATGTCACATAGGCCAATATTGCAAAGGAGAAGGCAAATGGAACATGATATCCCATACCCAGTTTGCGACTAATCTCAACCTCGCGCAGCGCCCAACTTATAAAAGCCGCTGTCGCGCAGATCGTGATAATTTGCCACAATCCTCCTTCTAGTAAGGGCGCCATGCCCAAACCGTAACTTAAATCTGGCGGTGCTATATTTATTAGCCAAGGATTAAAGGTACCTTGCTGGCTCGCACCCCAAAAAATGAGGATTGTTCCAAGTAAAGCAAAAAATGCAGTCGTTACGCCGAAAAAACCGACGTAAAAAGGCCCTACCCAAAAATCGAATAAATCACCGCCAATCAATGTGCCCCCTCGGACACGATACTTTCTTTCGAAACTTAGCAATGCCATCGATTTACGATTCCGCGTAAAGGAGAACGTATACTAACCCCAAGATTTTTCTAAATGAAACAGTTTACATCATTAGAAACCCTACGTAGTAACCAAACAATCTATTGGTTGGGAATGGTATTCATCAATTTGCTTTTTTCGAGTGCAATCGCACAAAACGACTCGATTCCCGAACCCTACAATATTTTCGATGCTGATCGTGACTATGATGATTACCGATACAACCGTGC
>CAXABH010000146.1:0-5260 GCA_963966925.1 uncultured Rhodobacterales bacterium | reverse complement strand
ACCGTCGTCCCAACGCGGTATCAAATCATTGCGAATTCGGACACCTATCTCAGAATACTGTCACTGGGTATGTTGATTCTTGCCGTTCCCATTATTTTTTATGTTGCAATCCGTTTACTGGGAATGCGCGAAAGTCGGCATGAAAAAATGAAACGTGAAAAGATAGCGGCAGAAAATTTAAACCAGTATCAGCAGGCGTTCAGACAACGGATTAAAAAGTATTAAACCCGCCCTTTTACAAGGACGGGTCTAACTCAAACGAATTATATGCGTAGATTAGCTAAGCTTGTCTGTGAGCTCTGGAACCGCATCAAACAAATCAGCGACCAAACCGTAGTCAGCAACCTGGAAGATTGGCGCTTCTTCATCTTTGTTGATTGCAACGATGATTTTTGAATCTTTCATCCCTGCCAAGTGCTGAATTGCGCCTGAGATACCAACAGCAACATATAGATCCGGTGCAACAACTTTACCTGTTTGACCAACTTGCCAATCGTTTGGTGCATAACCGCTGTCAACTGCGGCACGTGATGCGCCAACAGCTGCGCCCAGTTTATCTGCAAGACCTTCGATGATCGCAAAGCTTTCTTCCGAACCAACGCCACGGCCGCCGGACACAACAACACCCGCTGATGTCAATTCTGGGCGATCGCTGCTTGCCACTTTGTCTTCAACCCATTCTGACAATCCCGGATTGCCTGCCGCAGCAATGCTTTCCACTGCTGCCGATCCACCTTCGCCCGCTGCATCAAAGTTCGCAGTACGGAACGAAATCACCTTTTTAGTGTCGGATGATTCAACCGTTTGAATTGCATTACCTGCGTAGATTGGGCGTTCAAATGTGTTGCCATCAACAACCGCTGTAACGTCAGTGATCACCATCACATCCAACATCGCTGCCACGCGCGGCAGAATGTTTTTCGCCGAATTTGTGGCTGGCGCTACGATGTGTTCATAATCTCCAGCAAGCGAAACCACCAAGTCAGACACAGGCTCGGCCAAACCGTTGCCATATGCTGCATCGTCTGCGCACAATACTTTTGCAACGCCATCTAGTTTCGCCGCCGCTTCTGCCGCGCCGCCGCATCCAGCTGATGCACATAAAACCGTGACATCGCCCAATGCTTTCGACGCGCTTACGGCTTTTGCTGTGGCGTCAACTGCCAACTCTGCGCCGTTCACTTCTGCAAGTAGTAGAACTGCCATTAGACTGCTCCTGCTTCTTTAAGTTTCGATACAAGTTCATCAACTGAACCAACCTTGATACCCGCAGCGCGGGCCTGAGGTTCGCCTGTTGAAACGATTTTCAAACGTGGTGTTACGTCAACACCAAGATCCGCAGCTGTTTTTATATCCAGCGGCTTTTTCTTAGCCTTCATGATATTTGGAAGGGACGCATAACGTGGTTCGTTCAAACGCAGATCCACGGTAATAACCGCAGGCATCTTCACTTTGATTGTCTGCAAACCACCGTCAACCTCGCGTGTGACAGTCGCACTGTCGCCTTCAACGCCGACTTCAGATGCAAATGTCGCCTGTGACCAACCAAGAAGGGCTGACAACATTTGACCAGTCGCATTCATATCATTGTCAATCGCTTGCTTACCACACAGAACAACACCTGGCTGCTCTTCGTCTACGATCGCCTTAAGGATTTTTGCAACCGCCAACGGCTCGATGTCATTGTGAACATCATCAGTCGCGGTGACCAATATTGCCCGATCCGCACCCATCGCAAGAGCAGTACGAAGCGTTTCTTGTGATTTTTCAACACCAATTGAAACAACCACAACTTCTTCTGCCAGACCTTGTTCCTTAAGGCGTATGGCTTCTTCTACTGCAATTTCATCAAATGGGTTCATTGACATTTTTACGTTCGCCAGATCGACACCTGAACCATCCGCTTTTACACGAACCTTCACGTTGTAGTCGATCACGCGCTTAACAGGCACAAGTACCTTCATGATCATAGGTCTCCTTAACGACAAATTTCCCGAGTCACTCCTCGCATTTGCGCATTAAATATAGGTTTGTTTGGGCGGGTAATAGGGTAAAATCGTCACGCCCAAGCAAAAGAACGTCGCGTTTCGCAATTTTATTGCGCTAACGGTTCGCGCCAGGCACCCACAGAATATCATCTGCACCATTATTGTTGGCAATGCGTCCAGCAACAAAAAACCAGTCAGACAGACGATTCAGGTATTTCACGGCGGCTGGATTGATCTCTTCCATGGTCGCCAATTCAACACACAAACGTTCCGCACGACGTGCGACGGTGCGACAAACATGAAGCTTGGCCGCCAATGCCGATCCACCTGGTAGAATAAAACTACGCAAAGGCTGAAGCTTATCATTCATAACGTCAATTTCTGCTTCCAGGCGCTCTACTTGGCTATCAATTATGCGCAGTGGCGGATATTCGACCTGTTTATCATTTTCCATTTCAGGGCGGCATAAATCGGCACCTAAATCAAAAAGATCATTTTGGATTAGCGACAATAGGGTGTCTAACTCGCCCTCTGCATCCAAACGGGCCATCCCAACAGTCGCGTTGAGTTCATCGGTTGTACCGTAGGCCGTTACACGCAGCGAATGTTTCGCAACACGTGATCCGTTCCCCAGCGCGGTTTCCCCTGCATCACCTGTTTTTGTGTAAATTTTATTTAGAACAACCACGATTTAGCCCCCGGATGTAAAGTAAACAAATGCAAGAATGATAATTACTGCAACAAATTGCGCAGCTATACGAAGTTGCATCAATTTGTTTGCGTATTTACGATTAAACTCACCACCACGGCCAAAGCCACCAATGCCAATCATCAAAATAACCGCGACCGCGGCCATTGATAGTACCACCAAAATAAAGAGTGGATCGCCAGCCATATTAATACTCCTTCGTCATTGGTAGTGTATCTAGTCGGCTTATCCGCAAAAGCGAATGCCAAATCAGAAAAAAATCAATCAAGACTAACCCTGCGCAACAATCCACTCAAATACGCGGGCTGGCAATAAACGCCGCAGCGTTGCCATCATATATGTTGGGCGTGTCACATAGTAATTTAGTCGCGGCCTTTTCGCCTCAAGTGCGTGCGCCAATTTGATCGTGACAGCACTGGCAGGTAATTCAAACCGATCTGGTCCGCGGCTTTCGTATAATCGTTTTAAAAGCGTGCCTTCGTACTGATCCGAACGCACTGACCCGCGCCAATCAATCCATTTTTCAAAGTGCGCAATAGAGTTTTGGCGAATATCAGACGTGATTGGTCCTGGTTGGATCAGACTAACGTGAATGGGCGTATCCTGCATTTCCAATCGCAACGTTTGGGTTAGCCCCTCTAGTGCGAATTTTGTGGATACATAGGCACCGCGCCATTTCATTGGTGTGAAACCTAATACAGATGAACAATTTACAATACGCCCGTGGCCCTGTTGACGCATCACAGGAATAATCAGTCGCGTTAAATCGTGATATCCGAATAAATTTGCCTCATAAATCGCACGCAATGCGTCGCGCGGCAAATCCTCGACCGCGCCTGGAATGGCATAGGCCCCGTTGTTATATACCGCATCCAACGTGCCACCCGTTCGCCGTAGTGTTTCGGACACTGCTTCACGAATGCTGTCTTCATCCGCATAATCCAGAACATAACTTTCTAATCCCTGATCGCGAAGGCGCGCGCAATCTTTTTCCTGACGACATGTTGCAAAAACACGCCATCCGCGTGCCGTCATCCCATGCGCAGCATCATATCCAATTCCCGACGAACATCCCGTCATCAAAACCGTTTTTGTCATCCCATCATCCCCAATTTTTGCGTACCATGGGCGATTTTATACGGTTTGACTAGTCAACTTTTTTCAACAGTTTTTTGGAAATCCAACCAACGCGATTTGTGTCCACAACACGCAACTTCACCCATGATCCGGATTCACTGGGCAACAGGCGCACTGCGGTGCCGCGCTCCAGTTTCGCAATGACACCGTTGCGCGTACTAGGCCCGTTTCGCATGTTGGCACGATTGACCGATACTCTGTATTCGGGATCAGTTTTTGGCGCTGGCTCCGCAACAACTGGCGCGACATAATCCAACAAATTTTCGATAACAACGTTGGATCCTGGTTCACTACTGACTTTCCACACTTGGGCATCCGTAATGGTAAGTGCCCGTGTTACAGTATCCTGCTCATCACCAAAATCGATGCTACGCAATGCATCTGTTGCTGCGCGTGCGACTTCTTCTTGATCAAAGGATCGATCAATCGGATCAAGGTCATGATCAATGGCATCAATCACGGCAACCGCAGTTCCCCTAGTTGGCTTGAAATCTTGCCCCCCACTCAATTCAAAAAACGCCCAGCCCAACATGACAAAGCACAAAACTAGATATTTCCACATTTCACCCCAAACCCCTTAAAAATGTAAATATGTGATTCCTAATAATATGAGACCTATACTAAAGTATTGGCGGAAAATTACATAAATTTTCCCCGATGGATGCTTTACCCCATTCATGTTGCAGAGTATCAATTCGAAATGAGCGATACCAACGACCCCACCGATCCCGGACTGATCCTTGCTGAACCTTTGCGCCGCGCAATTGGCGAGCGGTATCTGACCTATGCCTTATCCACAATTATGCACCGCGCATTGCCTGATGCGAGGGATGGATTAAAGCCAGTCCATAGACGGATTTTGTACGCAATGCGCGAATTACGTTTGGCCTCTAGTGGGGGGTTTCGGAAATCCGCAAAAATTAGTGGCGATGTCATGGGTAATTATCACCCGCACGGCGACGCTGCCATTTATGATGCAATGGCCCGCCTGGCACAGGATTTCAATGTGCGGTATCCATTGGTAGATGGCCAAGGAAACTTTGGCAACATCGACGGTGATAACCCCGCAGCCAGCCGATATACAGAAGCCCGCATGACCGCATTGGCAGAGGCGCTATTGGACGGTCTAAATGAAAATGCAGTGGATTTTCGCGACAACTATGACGGCACATTGCAAGAACCCATTGTTTTGCCGGCAAGTTTTCCAAACCTATTGGCAAACGGATCCAGTGGTATCGCCGTGGGGATGGCCACAAATATCCCACCGCACAATGTCGCAGAACTGTGCGATGCGTGTTTGCATCTTATTAAAACACCCGATGCCCGTGACGAAACACTATTAAACTATGTGCCCGGCCCCGATTTTCCCACCGGCGGTGTTATCGTTGAAAGCCCCGAAAACATTCGCAACGCATATGCAACAGGG
>CAXABH010000145.1:0-5262 GCA_963966925.1 uncultured Rhodobacterales bacterium | reverse complement strand
TCCTTAATAGCAAACATTGCTCGAAAGAGACCGGAACTAAACCGCCACAAGTCCAGCTATCGCGACCTTGGAAAGATGCTTTGCGAACGTAGTGTGTATGTTTCTAGAGCTTTGGGGGATTGATCGTGAAATATTTTTAATGACACTGCCCCCCACAAAAAAAATCGCCATGGCTTCGCAATATTCCAGCCGTATGCCCAGCCACATGTCATCAGGATAACGATAATACGCCGCAGGCCTTGGATCATACGACTTGCATGGCTTGGTCAAGGTCATCGATCAGGTCATCAACCGCCTCAAGCCCAATATTTAGGCGCACGATACGCCCTATTACGTCTTGATTTGGCCGCTCTAGATCGGGATAAACCACGGCCAGGCTGTTCACGCCGCCCCAACTCATACCGATTTTGAATATCTTAAGCGCATCGATGAAGTCGATGACCCGAGCAGGATCAATACTGTCCTTAAAGGTGAACGAAAATACACTGCTAGAGCCGGTAAAATCACGCCGCCAGATGTCATGTCCAGGACATGAGGGCAATGCGGGATGAAAAACTGCATCCACCATCGGATGATCAGATAGCCAATGTGCAACCCGCAATGTCGCAGTTTCCAAAACATCCAACCTTACAGCAAGGGTTTGCAACCCCCGCAATGCCAAACTGCAGTCATCTGGCGACACTGCCAGGCCAAGCTGCTGATAGACGGGCCCAAGCCTGGCATAAGCAGCGGCATCGCGCACCGAAACGGAACCCAGCAGAAGATCGCTGTGCCCTCCAACGTATTTCGTAAGAGCTTGCATGCTGACATCGACGTCATATGCAAAAGCATCAAACATAACGCCTGCAGCATAGGTATTGTCTAATGCTACTGCTACGCCGCGTTCGTGGGCGGCGGAAACGATTGCGGGAACGTCCTGAATCTCCATTGTGACCGAGCCGGGGCTTTCACACCAAACCAAGGCCGTGTTGTCCCGGATCAAGCCTGAGATATCGCGGCCAACCAGCGGATCGTAGGCCTCGACCTCGATATTCAAGCCACGCATTAGGCCTTCTGCCATCGCTTTATTTGGGCCATAGGCAGAGTGTGGAACCAACGCATGGCTACCCGCTTGGCAATAGGACAGATAGATTAGCGCAATTGCCGCTTGACCGCCTGGAACGATGAATGTTTCGCGCGCATTTTCTATCCTCGCAATGCGAGAGGCCAGTTCCAGTGTGGTTGGCGTACCGTAAAGTCCGTAGGAGTACCCTTTTTCCGCTTGCTTCCAATCATCTGTCACCACCGCCTGCTTATTGAAAACAACTGTTGAGCCGCGATACACTGGCGTAACCAAGGATTGATAATCCTGCCGGGCCTGTGGCTTTGGGTCGAGTAGCTTTGTGCGCCAGTCCATCGGTCGTCCTCTCAGGGTGTTTGTTGTGATTCACGGATCACAAAAGGGGCACGTCCTGCGCCCCTTTTCTAGCAACCAGGTCGCTTAGCGCGCGTCAGTACTGACGCACGCTCTCTTGTGAGGCCGCTCTTGGAACAAGTGCACGGACCAGTTCTGTCATGTCCAACGTACCAACAGTCTTTTCCCCATCCTTAACGACATAGGCGTGTGACGTATCCCCGCCTGAACGCGCGATCATGCTTTCAAGTGTGTCGTTCACGTCAACCTCTCCATGCGCATTTTGGGGCGCTTCGCCGGCATCAAGTGGCGTCATGACCGAGCGAACCCGAAGAACTCGGGCGCGGTTGATGTCGCTTACAAAATCTTCGATGTAGGGATCGTTAGGGTTTAACAGAATATGCTGCGGTTCGCCCTGTTGCACGACATATCCGTCCTTTAGGATAACCAGATGATCAGCCAGCTTTAACGCCTCATCAAGGTCATGTGTGATGAACACAATAGTCTTGTGAAGCTCTTTTTGCAGCTCTAGTAGAAGATCCTGCATATCCGTCCGGATCAATGGATCAAGGGCGGAAAACGCCTCGTCCATCAGCATGATATCGGTATTCGCTGTCAACGCTCGGGCGATGCCCACACGTTGCTGCATTCCACCAGACAGCTGCGCAGGATAGTGGTTTTCAAAACCACTTAGACCGACGCGATCCAGCCATTTGGCTGCTTCTTTGTCACATGTGGCTTCGTCCTCTCCGCGCACAGACAAGGGCATGCCTGCATTCTTAAGAACAGTCTTGTGCGGCAGTAGCGCAAATTTTTGAAACACCATCGACATCTTTTCTTGTCTGGCTTTACGCAACCCATCCTCAGACAGGCCCATAACATCTTCACCCTGCACGATGATCTCGCCCGCGGTCGGTTCGATCAACCGGTTTAGGTGGCGGATCAGAGTAGATTTACCTGAACCTGATAGGCCCATCACCACTGTAATCTCACCAGCCTGCATATCGACGTTGATGTTGTTAAGGCCCAATACATGGTTATGAGAGGCCAAGAGTTCTTCTTTGCCCATGCCGTCTTTGACATGATGCAAAACGTCTTTGTCACGCGCGCCAAAGATCTTGTAGAGCCCGCGCAGACTTACCATTGGTTCTGTCATGCTCCCTACTCCTTAATGTTTTACATGGGTCATATCGACCCGTGTGAGTGCTGCTTTTGACACCCGATCCAAGATCACAGCCAAAAGCACAATGCCGATACCAGCGACAATACCCACCCCAAGTTCAAGGTTTCGGATACCGCGCAACACGTTCACGCCAAGTCCCGGAGCAGACACCAAAGAGGCGATCACAACCATAGCAAGGCTCATCATAATGGTTTGGTTTATTCCTGCCATAATGTTGGGCAAAGCGAGTGGCATCTGCACCCGCCAAAGTTTTTGACGGCTGTTCATACCAAAGGCATTGGCGGCCTCAATCACGTCCTTATCAACAAGTCTGATGCCCAGATCGGTCAGACGGATCACCGGCACAATGGCATAAAGGATGATTGCGATACCGTAAAGTTTGGATTCCGTTACAGAGAAAAGGAAAATCAGCGGAATAAGGTATACAAAAGTCGGTAGAGTCTGCAGCAAATCCAAGACCGGTACCACAGATCGTTGCAGCGTATCAGATTTCGACATGGCAATGCCAATCGGCACCCCAAGTAAGATTGAAATACCAGTACAAACAAAGATGATCGACAGGGTCTGCATCGCAACATCGTAGTGGTCGACCAATCCAAGTAACATAATCGATGCAAACACGAAAATCGTCACTGGTTTTGACCGTGATGCGAACCAAGAAATGGCAACCAGAATGGGTACCATGATGAACCAAGGTGTTGCGGCAAACACCCACAATGCCCCGTCCAGCAACCAGCTTAGCGGCTGGGTGATCGGGTCCAATACAGCTTTCAGGCTCGGCTTTGCCGCCAAAAACCCGTTTTCGATGCCCTTCGTCACGTCACGAGACTGTATAATGCCTGAGCAACTCTCATTTAGATTGTCCAAGGATGGGAATGGAAAAAACTCGCCTTTCGTTTCTTCGCCGCTACTCTTCGCAAGCAGCTCTGCCATCGACATAGGAGCGCTGGAGGCTGCGTCGCCACACCAGCCCTCTAGACCCAATGTTTTAAATAAGCCATCATAAAAGGCCATGTGTGTCCCTCACTTTAAAATGGCCTCCCCATGTTTTCACTGCACGGAGAGACCAGTCGTTAGATTAGTTGCCCAAAATCGCAGCAAGCTTGCCTTTGGCTTCGTCGTTCAACCATGTACCCCAAACGTCTGCGTTGTTCATTAGAAAGTAAACAGCCGCTTCATCGTAAGATGCGTTGTTGTCCAAGCGCCATGCCAACACTGCGCCCATTTGCGCATTCGTGAAGGAAACGTTTGACAACAGTTCAACGATCTCTGGGTTTTCTTTTGCAAAAGTACCAGAAACAGCAGTTGCGACTTTCGCCGCTGGATATGCAGAGAACACTGGGTTTGCACAATCGGGATCACCGTTACAGGCGTGTGCTTCTGCATTATATGCAGGCACTTCTACACGAACCATTGGGTATTTGCCCAAAACGGCTGTTGGCGCCCAGTAATATCCGAACCAAGGTGCCTTTTCAGAGTAAGTAGACGCGATAGATGTCTGCAAAGTCTCACCAGAGCCGTGCTGGAAACGCTCAAGTCCACCGGCCTCGGCACCAGCCGCTTTTAGGTTGTTATTGTTGATAATGTCGCACGCCCACCCTGATGGACAATCGTGGAACTTGCCACCAACCGCTGCTGGGTTCGCCATGATGCCTTCCCATGTGGTTAGCTCTGGGTTGGATTCAGCCAAATATGCTGGGATCCACCAGGCTTCAACACCGCCATCGGACAGTACGTTTGCAACTTCTACCAACTTACCTTCGTCGATAAGTGGCTGGTAGGCTGGTGTAGAGTTTGCCCAAACTTCTGTCAGAATGTCGGGTTCGCCTGTTTCCGCCAGTGATGTCAGCGCAGGAACAGTTGAAGAGGGAACTTTTTGCACCGAACAACCGTAGCCTTGTTCCATCAGGAATGTTGCAACGGCTGTGACAACAGCAGAAGACGCCCAATCCATCTCAGTGATAGAAACCTCGCCGCAATCTGCGTATGCCGCAGATCCCGACGTCATCAACACTGCAGCAGCGGCGCCTTTCAATAAGTTCATTTTTGTTTTCATTTTGGTGTCTCCCAAAGTTGTTTCGCCCTTTTTGTTTACCCAGAGCGAGCCAGGGGCGGCTGGCGTCACATGGGTATGAGTATGCGTGGAATTTCAGATCATGGTAAGCCAATAACCGGCAGTTCACGCGCCGCGCGCGAACTTAGAAGTCTTGCTGCACCATTGGTCACGACAATATTTTCTTCATGTACCATCATATGGCCGTCACCAAAACTTAGGGACGGTTCAATTGTCAAAACCATGTTCTCCTTCAGCTCTGTTGTATCAAAGGCGGCATGTGAAGGCTGTTCAGTCAATTGCATGCCCAGCCCATGGCCCAGCCGACCAATATCCCCCCCCGAGTGGTCCATTTCCGCGATTACGTTCGACATGGCGATGAACAGATCGCGGCAGGTGTTGCCAGGTTTGGCAGCCTCGATACCCGCCTCAGTCGCGCGCCAAAGGACATCATAGGCCCGTCTGGCATCATCACTGGTTTGGCCAATGGACCAGTTGCGGTCAAAATCACAGAAATACCCATCCCAAGTGCAGCCCGTATCCAGCATCAAGACATCCCCCTGACGCAGTGGTTTCATGGACGGAGGAGAGATCACATCAGCATACCCCCCCTGATCGGCGGCCCCAACGACG
>CAXABH010000144.1:0-5341 GCA_963966925.1 uncultured Rhodobacterales bacterium | reverse complement strand
TAGGAATCCAAGCGCACTGCCATCGAGTATGGATGGCACTCTTTCTCAATATTTAACAGAATTACCGGATCTAGAGCGACCTTTGCACTTAGATCCACACGATATGCCTTAATTACTTACCAGCATCCCTCATAGTCCTAACCCAATCCTCCCTAATGCACTTAGTCCTCATAGAAGAAACAATCCTGCCCGTCCTGTAATGCCGTCTTAACTAAGCAAGAACTCTACGGGAGAAATACCAGATACCGTTCTTATTGAATGTGTAGCTATTAGATTTGGTGGCCAGCATGGTCTACGGCTCACTCGATCAGTCGAATTAGTGAGGTATTACAATGCTTTATGGTTGGTGGTGGTGCCCCCACACGGACTCGAACCGCGGACCTACTGATTACAAATCAGTTGCTCTACCAGCTGAGCTATAGGGGCACTGTGCGGGTAATTAAATAATGCTTACCGCTCTTGCAAGAGCGAAAAACGCATTTTTTGATTTTTTTTATTTATTGGTCTTTGCCAAGAACAATACGCCCAAAAGTCCGACGCAAATTATATAAAGAGAAGCTGGGGCTGCCTGTGATAGATTTTCCAAACTCGCTTGTTCGTGAACCAATGTTGCAAGGGTATTGTAGTTGAATGGCCGCAATAGAAGCGTTGCAGGAAGCTCTTTGACGCAATCAACGAAAACCAGCAATAATGCGGACCCGATGGATCCCCCCATCAGTGGAAAATACACATCTTTCAAAGTTTGATATCTATTGCGTCCAAGTGACCGTGCCGCATTCGCAATGTTGGGGGACACACGTCCCATAGCTGCATCAGCTGCGCCCTGCGCAATGGCGAAAAACCGCACGCAATAGGCATAGATAATTGCAGCCGACGTTCCCGTAAGGACAAGTCCAATATCCAACCCTGTCAGCGCCCAAATCCCATCAGCCAATCGATTATCAAACCACGCCAAAGGAATCAGGATACCCACCCCCAACACCGCGCCGGGGGCCGCATAGCCAATTGACGTCATTGGCAGAAGTTTTCTGGGAACCTCTGAGCGCGCGAGACGCACGCCATAAACCATCACAACGCCTGCGAATACCGTGATCAACGCAGCGATTGTCGCGACGCGCATTGTGTTTAGAAGCGCCTTTATTAATGCTGGGTTCGTCCACTCGCCTAAATGGCCTAGGGCGTGCCACCCTAAGACCGATGTGGGAATGATAAATCCAAAGACAACAGGGATCATACAGATAAGACATGCAATCACGCTGCGCCGTCCAACCAATTTGATTTTTTCTACACCACGATGTCGCGTGGACAGATTAAAGAATTTCATTCTGCGGCGTGCTGATTTTTCAAGACTAACCAAAACGATAATCACCGCCAGAATGACACAGGCCAACTGTGCCGCTCCTCCTGCGTTACCAGATTGCAACCAGACGCTGAAAATACCAGTTGTCAGGGTCTGCACCGCAAAATAATCAACCGTTCCAAAATCGTTCACCGTTTCCATCATAACGATTGCAACGCCCGCAGCGATTGCCGGACGAGACAGTGGTAAACCAATGCGCCAAAACCGTGCCACAGCACCCCGCCCAAGAGATTTTGCAACATCATCAGCAGCTGATGATTGTTCCCGAAAGGCTGCGCGCGCTAATAAGTAAACATAAGGGTATAGCGCAAAAATCAGTACAAGACAGGCAGCCGAAAATGACCGAATTTCTGGAAACCAGTAGTCACGCGCGCTTTGCCATCCGAACATGCTTCTCAAGGCGGTTTGCACAGGGCCTGCGTATTCCAATAAATCCACCAGAGCATAAGCACCAACATATGCAGGGATCGCCAAAGGCATTAAAAGCGCCCATTCCAACCATCTTGCGCCCACAAAACGGTAACGCGCAATTAACCATGCGGTCACCGCACCCACGATAGCCGCGCCCAAACCAACGCAGACCATCAACGACACTGTTGTCCGAAAGTATCTGGGCAATGTTGTGTTTAAGAGATGCGGCCAGATATTTTCGTTCGGAAACAATGCCAACACCACAACCGTAATAATTGGAATGAACACAAATCCCGTTATGCCAAACGCCCAAATGGTCCAACCGTTCATACCAAAGGTTGTCATCTTCTGTTTCGGCAAAACTTTGGGGGACGACTGCATCGGGTTTCCCATTGCGCTAGGTGTTTGAAACTGTAACTGTTGCACGGTATATAGATCGCAAATCAAAGAAACAAGAAAGCGGGCAAATGCGCATTATTTTGCATGCAGGCGCGAACAAAACGGATGATGATCACCTGTTGCTTTCGTTGCGCCGCAACTTAACCCTGCACCACCAAAATAAAATTGCACTTCCACTGCCCAAGCAATATCGCCGTCCATTGCGTCAGCGGATGATGCAATCAAACCATACGGCACCAGATGCAGATGCGCGCGACATCTTACTAGACCTCTTTTTGGATAATGAACCCGAAGATTGTCGAACATTATACATGGGAATTCCCGGTTTTTTCGGCGCACCAAAAGAAAGTGTTCAAAACAATTCATTTTATCCGCATGCCATTAGCAATTTGGTGCGGTTTATCGAATTGTTTCCCGACGATCAGACACATCTATTCTTTGCGTTGCGCAATCCGGCGACCTTTATTCCCGCGCTTATGGCCGAGGCAAAAACCGACAATTTGAATTTCATCATGAATAAAAGTGATCCGCGCGCCCTGAGATGAAGTGATTTATTAAATTCAATTCGTGCGCGCTTCCCTGCGCTACCAATGACTATTTGGTGCACCGAAGATACACCGTTTATTTGGGGCCAATTGATGCGATTGGTTGGTGGATTTTCACCGTCCACGCCAATGGTTGGAGGTTATAGCCTGATTGAAAGCATTTTAACCAAAGAAGGGTTCATTCGTTTTCAGGCCTATCTAGAAAAACATCCGGAAATGAATGAACGGCAAAAACGAAAAGTCATGGTCGCATTCGCCGAACGGTTTGGTCGCCCGGATGTTTTAGAACAGGATGTTGATGTGCCAGGCTGGGACGCACAATTCGTGAACCATCTAACGACTCAATACGAAGAAGATCTCTCTAAAATCAGCGCTATTTCCGGTGTTCGATTGGTAATGCCCTAGGCGTTAGTGCATTCCAAGTGCTTCTTTGTACATTGCCAAAACTGCCTCTTCTTCAGCGATATCATTCATATCGCGTTTACGCAGCGCCACGATTTTCCGCAGAACTTTTGTATCATAACCGCGCCCTTTGGCTTCGGCCATGATTTCCTTTTGCTGATCAGCAATATCCTTTTTTTCAATTTCCAAACGCTCATAGCGTTCCACAAATTGGCGAAGTTCGTCTGCTGTTACGCGATAGCTGCTGTCAACTTGGTCGTCCATTTCTGCCTCGATCAGTCTTTGGGTGTTTGACACATCTATCCACTGCAATGGATCCATGCAAGCAGGCTTTGACTTGAAGCATGCAAGAATTTGGAATAGGCCACCTGAAAACATGGATAACAGGTGATTTTTATGGATTTTCTAATCTGGGGTGGCGCAGTTGTTTCGTTCAGCGGTCTTGTCGGGCTGGTTTGGTGCATCGTCAAGGCACGACAGGCAAAGAATGCCGCGAATTCAGAAGAAGAGCTAAACACGGAAATTCGAAAACTGATTCCGTGGAACATGGGGTCGTTGTTTTTATCAACAATTGGCCTGATGATCGTGATCGTCGGCATATTTTTACAATAATTCAGACATGCTTCGCTGATATCTGATTTTTTCCTTGATATACATTCAATGTTTAATATATGTTTTGGAAAAGCTTGGAGAATGTAACATGTCACCCGATGTAACAGCCTTTTTTGACGACGCAACATTCACAATTTCATATGTGGTTAAGGATCCCAACGGATCCACATGTGCTATTATCGATAGCGTTTTGGATTTTGATTACGCATCAGGGCGCACAGATACCCGTTCTGCAGACGCAGTCATCGCCTATGTGGAGCAAAACGATTTAACCGTTGAATGGTTATTAGAAAGCCATGTGCATGCCGATCACCTATCTGCGGCACCCTATTTACAGGAAAAACTGGGCGGAAAAATTGGTATTGGTGATCGCATCACTGTGATTCAAGACACCTTTGGCAAAGTGTTCAACGAGGGCACAGAATTTCAGCGTGATGGTAGCCAGTTCGATCGGCTGTTCCAAGAAGGGGATACGTTCCATATCGGACAAATGCGTGCAGAGGTGATGCATACACCTGGTCACACGCCCGCCTGCTTGACCTATGTCGTTGGGGATGCGGCCTTTGTTGGGGATACGTTATTTATGCCTGATTTTGGAACTGCGCGATGTGATTTCCCGGGCGGATCATCCGAATTGCTGTACCAGTCCATTCAAAAAATCCTTCTGCTGCCTGATGAAACGCGTATTTTTGTTGGTCATGATTACAAGGCTCCAGGCCGCGATGAATACGCCTGGGAAACAACCGTTGGCGAACAAAAGGCCAAGAATATTCACATTGGCGCGGGCAAAAGTGCTGAAGAATTTACAACAATGCGTGATGAACGTGATGCAAACCTTGCCATGCCTAAATTGATCATCCCATCACTGCAAGTGAACATGCGTGCCGGAAATATGCCTGAACCCGATGACAAAGGGGATGTTTATTTGAAGGTGCCCGTGAACAAACTCTAACTCCTTCGTGACATCGACGTCAAAAGGGCTTCGCCTGTGGCTAAATTCGATGTTGAACCTTATTCATGTTATTTTTCGTCTATGACTGATTAAGGTCCAACAAAACCGACGGCACTGCCGTTTCAAACAAACTTCAAGAGAGCGAAAAATGGAAAATATCGCATTTCAAACAGATTGGCTTTACGGGCTGATTGGTGGGCTATTTATCGGCCTAGGGGGGGCTGTGCTCCTATTGGGCAACGGGCGTATCATGGGCGCAAGTGGCCTGATTGGTGGACTGGTGGATGGATCAGGTTGGTCTAACGGTGCAGAGCGCATCACATTCTTGGCAGGTGTCATCATCATGCCAATCATTGTTCTGCAATTCTGGGACCGCAGCGAAACAAACATCACTGACAATGTGATTCAGCTTGTCGCGGCTGGATTGTTGGTTGGGATTGGCACGCGCATCGCAAATGGATGCACATCAGGGCACGGTGTTTGCGGTATATCCCGCCTATCCCTGCGTGGGATCGTGGCAACCGTGTTTTATATTTTGGCAGGCGCCGTGACGATGGCGTTTTTCCGTGCAGTATTGGGGTGGATCTAATGAAATTAATGATCGCATTAATCGCTGGTATGTTCTTTGGCGGCGGCCTTGTGGTATCTGGCATGACCGAC
>CAXABH010000143.1:0-5354 GCA_963966925.1 uncultured Rhodobacterales bacterium | reverse complement strand
CCATGGTCACATATCCCATGTGTGCGACTGAGGAATAGGCGATCAGCTTTTTCATGTCCTCTTGGACCAGTGCGACAAGTGATGTGTAAACAATCGCAATTGCAGACATCCAAAACACCAGATCCGCCATAACCGCAGAGCCGACTGGGAACATTGGCAAACTGAAACGTAAAAACCCGTATCCACCCATTTTCAATAGGATCGCGGCCAGCACGACAGATCCCGCTGTTGGTGCCTGAACGTGCGCGTCAGGCAACCATGTGTGCACAGGCCACATAGGCATTTTAACAGCAAACGATGCAAAGAAGGCCAAGAACAACAATGTTTGCATGCCACCCACGACGTGAATTCCAAGGACGCTGAAATCCTCGCTGCCGAACTGATGTGTCATGAGTGTTGGAATATCGGCTGTGCCTGCATCCGCAAACATCGCGATCATCGCAATCAGCATCAGAACAGAACCCAGTAGAGTATAGAGGAAGAATTTGAAGGAGGCATAGATGCGGTTTTTACCGCCCCAAATTCCAATGATTAGGAACATGGGAATAAGCCCTGCTTCAAAAAACAGGTAAAACAAAACCAAGTCCAGCGCCATAAAGACGCCCAACATCAGCGTTTCCAACAATAGGAACGCAACCATGTATTCTTTGACCCGCGTCGTCACACCCCAAGAGGCATAGATCACCAACGGCATCATGAACGTAGTTAGCATCACAAACAGAATGCTGATCCCATCAACACCCAGTTTATAGGTCAACCCCATGACCCACTCTGCCTCATGGACCAATTGGAACCCTGTGTTTTGGGGATCAAAATCACCCAGCATCAGCAGGCTAGCCACAAAGGTGATAACAGTTGCAATTAGCGCAACCCAACGGGCATTGTTGGCGGCCGCTTCGTCATCATCGCGCAGGAAAACCAACAGGATCAGTGCCGCAACAGCAGGCAAAAATGTAATAATGGAAAGGATCATGCCAGCCATCTTAGTGGGCTCCTCCGCTGAAGGTCATCCAAGTGATTAGAACGACAATGCCAAGCACCATCGCCAGTGCATAAGTAAAGATGTAACCAGACTGCGCGCGACCTGCGAGGCGGGTAAAGAATGGGATAATCCCCATTGCAACCCCATTGATCGTGCCGTCGATTGTGTTTTCATCGCCGCGTTTCCACAGAAAACGACCCAAGGCACGCGCAGGGCGCACGAAAATCGCATCATAGATTTCATCAAAGTACCATTTGTTCAACAGGAACAAATACAATGGACGCTGCGCCGCGGCCCAACGCTTTGGCATTTCAGGGTTCCAGATATAGAACCACATCGCCATGACAAACCCGATCAGCATGGCAACAAACGGGCTGACCTTGACCCATTTTGGCGCATAGTGCGCATCATGCAAAACGTGATTGTCTGGTGCCATGAAAATCGCACCTGTTGGGGCGACATGAGATGCATGTTCACTTCCATGATCATCCTTGGCGGCATGATCATCCCCATGATCTTCAGAACCATGGGCATCATCGGAATGGCCGTCTTTTACCATTTCAGAGTAATGCGACTGGATACCAAAGAATTTGTTCACGTCAGCATCGCTTCCAAAAAAGCTTTTGTACCAAATCATACCAGAGAAGATCGCGCCAAGTGCCAATACACCCAGAGGGATCAACATAACCATCGGGCTTTCATGCGCGTGATCATGGGTGTGTTTGTCCCCGCGTGGCTCACCGTAGAATGTCAGGAACATCAAACGCCAGCTGTAGAAGGATGTGAACATCGCCGCGATCAGCAGCATCCAGAATGCGTAACCACCCTGTGTGCCGGCCCATGCGCTTTCGATTACCGCGTCCTTGGATAAGAAGCCTGCAAAACCGTAATAGGTTAGCGGAATACCAACACCTGTGATTGCCAATGTACCGATCATCATTGCCCAAAAGGTATATGGGATTTTTTTACGCAGACCGCCATAGTTGCGCATATCCTGTTCGTGATGCATCGCGTGGATCACAGATCCCGCGCCAAGGAACAACATCGCCTTGAAAAACGCGTGTGTGAATAGGTGGAACATCGCAACCGAGTAAACGCCAACACCTGCAGCCACAAACATATAGCCTAGCTGTGAACAGGTTGAATAGGCAATCACGCGTTTGATGTCGTTTTGAACCAAACCAACGGTCGCTGCGAAAAACGCGGTTGTTGCGCCCAGGAATGTGACAAATCCCATCGCCTCTGGTGCATATTCCATCAAAGGCGACATACGACAAACCAGGAATACACCCGCCGTTACCATCGTCGCGGCGTGGATCAGCGCGGACACAGGTGTCGGGCCTTCCATCGCGTCAGGCAACCATGTGTGTAGGAACAACTGCGCGGATTTACCCATCGCACCCACAAACAATAGGAACGCCAATAAGTTCGCCGCGTTCCATTCTGTCCATAAGAAATGAAGCTGTGTTTCCGCCAGCATCGGTGCCGCTGCAAATACGTCATCAAAACGTATGCTATCAGTTAGATAGAATAGCCCAAAAATACCAAGTGCAAAACCAAAATCACCCACACGGTTTACAACGAACGCTTTGATCGCTGCCGCATTCGCGCTTGGTTTGCGATAATAAAACCCGATCAACAGGTAAGAGGCGACGCCAACACCTTCCCAGCCAAAGAACATTTGAACCAAGTTATCGGATGTGACCAACATCAACATAGCAAAAGTAAAGAAGGACAAATATGCAAAGAAACGTGGCTTATAGCTTTCGCCATCTTTCCATGCAGGATCGTGCGCCATGTAACCAAAGCTATATAGATGAACCAAAGAGGATACAGACGTCACAACAATCAACATGATCGCCGTCAAACGGTCCATGCGGATTGACCAATCGGTGCTAAGCGCGCCACTTTCGATCCAACGTAGGATTGGCAGATGCTGTGTTTCCTGACCAAGCCCAAGGAACACAATCCAACTTAGCAAACAGGCCAAAAATAACAGACCCGTTGTGACATACATCGCACCCTTTTCACCGATTTGACGCCAGCCAAAGCCCGCAATAATTGCGCCGACCAATGGGGCAAATAGGATAATCTTTTCCATGTCTCTACCCCTTCATCACGTTGACATCTTCCACCGCGATTGTGCCACGGTTGCGGAAGAAGCTGACCAAAATCGCCAGGCCAATCGCGGCCTCGGCGGCGGCAACAGTTAGAACGAACAGTGTAAACACCTGCCCAACCAAATCGCCCAGATAGCTTGAGAAGGCGACCAAATTGATGTTCACTGCAAGCAGCATCAATTCAATCGACATCAATAGGATGATAACGTTCTTCCGGTTCAGGAAGAGCCCAAAGATACCAATGACAAAAAGCGTCGCCGCAACTGTCAGATAGTGTTCTAAACCAATCATATTTTCCTCGGTTTCCTTGTTCTTGTTCCCCAGCGGGCCTTACAGGCCCTGCCCCGGTTTCACATCTTTTAGTTCCATGGCAGTGGCTGGATCGCGGTACATTTGCGCCAGCACATTTTGCCGCTTAACATCTTTTCTGTGGCGAAGTGTCAGAACGATCGCCCCCACCATCGCAACCAATAGGATCAGACCCGCCAATTGGAACAATAAGAAGTATTGATCGTACAGGATCAGACCCAATGCCTCGGTGTTGTGCGCATCAGTTGGTGTTGGAGCGCCCAAATGATCTTTCGCGTGTTCTGCAAAATCCCATGCGCCAAACGCCATCGCCAGCTGCATCAATAGGACAACTCCGATTAATAACGCCAATGGCAGGTATTGCGCCATCTCTGCCTTTAGTGCCGCAAAATCAATATCCAGCATCATAACAACAAACAGGAACAGAACTGCAACCGCACCGACGTAAACAATAATCAGCAACATTGCGACGAATTCCGCACCCAGAAGCACGAACAGCCCCGCAGATGACAGAAACGCCAAAATCAACCAGAGCACCGAATGCACCGGATTGCGGCTGATGACTGTGAACAGTCCGCCCGCAATCGTGCACAGTGCAAACAGGTAAAATGCAAAAGCCATTACGCTCATTTCTCTGTGTCCTCTTTATTTTCCATGACCTCTTGGGCCAACTGCATTGCACGTGTCATCGCAGGCAGGCCTGCAAACATCGACATCTGTCCAATGGTTTCAATAATCTCTTGATCTCTTGCACCCGCCTCTTGCAGGTGGCGCACCGTTTGGCGTAGGGCAACATCGTTTTGCGCCCCTTGCATGGTTAAACCTGCCAAGGTCAACAACAAACGGGTTTTTGCATCTAATCCGTCCGAGTTGAAGGTATTGCCAAACACCATTTCCATCATGTCTTTTGGCATTTTTGGCATCATCGTTTCGAACCCGTTGGGCGAGAATGACTCAAGCGCAGGATTCATAGCCTGGGCCATGTCCTGTGCTGCGCGCATCATCTCTTCGAATGGGTTCTTGGCGGTGTTCATCGGTAAGGTGCATCCAATTCTAGGTTGCGGGCGATTTCTGCTTCCCAACGTTCACCATTCGCCAAAAGCTTGTCTTTGTCATAAAACAGCTCTTCGCGGGTTTCCGTTGAAAATTCAAAATTCGGGCCTTCGACGATCGCATCAACTGGGCAGGCCTCTTGGCAGAAACCGCAGTAGATGCATTTTGTCATGTCGATGTCATAGCGTGTTGTCCGACGGCTGCCGTCATCACGCGGTTCTGCATCAATCGTGATCGCCTGCGCAGGACAGATCGCCTCGCACAATTTACACGCAATGCAACGCTCTTCGCCATTTGGATAGCGGCGCAGGGCGTGTTCGCCGCGGAAACGAGGCGACAAGGGTCCCTTTTCATGCGGGTAGTTCACGGTTGCCTTGGGCCCAAAGAAGTACTTTAGCCCCAATTTCATTCCGACCCAAAAATCCTGAAGAAGGAAATATTTTGCCGCGCGGGAATAATCGATCTGTGTCATCTTATCCTCCAATTGCCCAGCGTGCATATGCACCGCCGAATGCTTCGAATTTTGCTAGGAACGACACCACCACAACCCATACAAGGGAGAGCGGAAGGAACACTTTCCAACCCAGGCGCATCAACTGGTCATAACGGTAGCGGGGCGTGATCGCCTTAACCATCGCGAACAGGAAGAAGAAGAACGCCATTTTGCCAACCATCCACAGCGGGCTGTCGGGGATACCCGGGATCGGGGATAGCCAACCGCCAAAGAACAGCAAGGATGTCAGCGCACACATTAGGAAAATCGCAATGTATTCCCCCGCCATAAACAATAGGAATGGTGTCGAGCTATATTCAACCTGATACCCCGCAACCAATTCTGATTCAGCCTCTGGCAAATCGAACGGTGGGCGGTTTGTTTCCGCCAAGGCCGA
>CAXABH010000142.1:0-5359 GCA_963966925.1 uncultured Rhodobacterales bacterium | reverse complement strand
CAATTCATTGCCTGTTTAAAATCAGATTAGAAATCCAGATTTTCAACACTCAGCGCATTGCTTTGAATAAACTCACGGCGTGGTTCGACGACGTCGCCCATAAGTTTTGTGAATAAATCATCCGCTTCGGCGGCATCTTCGATTTTAACTTGCAACAGGGTTCGCGCGTCAGGGTCCAATGTGGTTTCCCATAACTGGTCGGGGTTCATTTCACCCAAACCCTTGTAGCGTTGCAGTGCGAGACCTTTTTCACCCTCTTTCAGGATCGCATCCAATAGATCAAGGGGTCCGTGAATGGTCAAACTGCGGTCTTTGCGCACCAATGTTGCTGTGCTGCCATAGACCTCTTTGAGGCTTTCGGTAAAGCTGCCGGCTTTGCGCGCTTCACCTGATCGCATCATGGGCCCATCAAGTGTGCGCATTTCTTCAACACCACGCAGAATACGCGACAGGCGAATTCCATGATCCTGTGTAATGCGGCCTGTCCAACCGCGTTCATATTCCAGCGCGATTTGGTTCAAACGTTCAGCAACCTGATCTGCAATCCCCTGTAGGTTGGCATCAACTGCCCCTGGAACAAATGCGCCTGCGATTGCGGCCTGTTCCAGAATATGTCGTGGATAATGGGTTGGGAATGCGTCTAACACGCGGCGCAGTTGTCGGGCCTCTTCCACCACACGGATCAAATCCTGCCCTGCCATTTCGGCACCAGACCCAAGGCGCAGCACAGCACCATCAATCCCCTGCTGTACCAAATAATCATCTAAGGCGCCCTGATCCTTTAGATAAACTTCGGATTTCCCACGGCTCACTTTATACAACGGGGGCTGGGCCACGAATAAATGGCCCGCCTCTACCAATTCTGGCATTTGACGATAAAAGAATGTCAGCAGCAATGTACGGATATGCGCGCCATCGACGTCGGCGTCCGTCATGATGACAATTTTGTGGTAGCGCAATTTGCTAAGATTGAATTCATCGCGCCCAATTCCAGTGCCTAATGCCATGACCAAATTACCAATTTCCTGGCTGGCCAACATACGATCAAATCGCGCGCGTTCTACGTTTAGGATTTTACCGCGTAGGGGCAAAATCGCCTGTGTGCGACGATCACGTCCAGTTTGCGCAGACCCGCCGGCTGAGTCACCCTCGACTAGGAAAACTTCAGTCTTGGATGGATCTTTTTCTGAACAATCCTTCAATTTCCCAGCAAGGAAGTTGACATCTAGCGCTGTTTTGCGACGGGTCAGTTCCCGTGCCTTGCGCGCGGCTTCGCGGGCAAGGGCGGCTTCGATGATTTTACCAACGATTATTTTGGCTTCGTTTGGATTTTCTTCAAACCATTCTGCCAGTTTTTCGTTCATCAAACTTTCAACTGCAGGACGAACTTCTGATGACACCAATTTATCTTTGGTTTGGCTGGAAAATTTGGGGTCAGGCACTTTCACAGAAAGAACACAGGTCAATCCTTCGCGTGCGTCATCGCCTGTAAAGTTAATTTTTTCTTTTTTCGCAATACCGCTGGTTTGCGCGTAATTATTGATCGTTCTGGTTAGCGCAGCCCGAAAACCCGCCATATGCGTTCCACCGTCCCGCTGTGGAATGTTATTCGTAAACGGCAGGACGTTTTCATGATAGCTGTCGTTCCACCACATTGCGACCTCAACCCCAATGTCATCGCGTTCGCCTGTAACGAAAATGGGTTCTGGCATTATTGAGGATTTTGAACGGTCTAGATATTTAACAAACTCTTTCACACCGCCATCGTAAAATAATTCGGTGCGCAGGGGTTCCGCTGGACGTTCGTCTTCTAGGATTATGCGTACGCCAGAATTCAAAAAGGCCAATTCACGCAGGCGCTTTTCCAATGTCTCAAATGAATATTCAAGGTTTGAGAAGGTGTCGGTGGATGCAAGAAAGCGAACCTCGGTTCCTTTTTCACCATTTGCATCGCCAATGATCTTTAGATGTTCGGCAGTGTCTCCATGTTCGAAACGGGCAATGTGCACTTTCCCATCGCGCCAAACTTTCAATTCCAACCAAACTGAAAGTGCGTTCACAACAGACACACCCACACCGTGCAAACCACCAGAAACTTTATAAGAATTGCTGTCAAATTTACCGCCAGCGTGTAGCTGCGTCATGATGACTTCTGCTGCTGAAACGCCCTCTTCTGGGTGCATACCAACGGGAATACCACGTCCATTATCGCGTACAGAAACGCTGCTGTCGGCGTGAATTTTCACGTGAACATAGTCGGCGTGTCCAGCTAACGCTTCGTCAATACCGTTGTCGACAACTTCATACACCATATGATGCAAACCAGAGCCATCGTCCGTATCCCCGATATACATACCCGGGCGTTTGCGAACTGCTTCTAACCCTTTGAGAACCTTAATAGATTCCGCGCCATATGAATTGTTGTTTTGCTCTGGCTCTGACATTCATGCCACCTTTTATTCTTTTGCGAAATTATACGATTTCTGGTGGCGAATGTCACGCCCCAACACAATATTTTGTGTGTTACGTCAGGGGGATGATAATCCCAACAATGATCAATAAAAGACCAGAAATGATATTAACCTGACGCAGTCCAGATGGTGAACTAAGAAGGTGGCGCACGCGATCCACCATCAAGGAAAGTGCAAGGTTTCCAAGGAATGGAACGATTGCTGAAATTGCACAAATTGCGATGATATCCCATGTGCTAACATTAGATAGGTCAAAGAAACCGGGTAAAACGCCTATGTAAAATAGGATCGCCTTGGGGTTGCTTAGAATTATGGCAACTCCTGCGATGAAACCCGCCCATTGGCCTGGTCTGGTTAACCTCGTGTCACTACTGATTGACTGGTTTGCATTGCGGATCAAACTCGCCCCAAGGGCAAAAAAGATCAGTGTTGCAGCATATTTCAGGATATCCAAAAATCCATCGTATTGGGTGGCCACCCAGCTAACCCCAAGGATTGCCAGGATTGGCCATAAAATATCGCCAACGACAACACCAAGTGCCAATGGCCAAGCCGATCCTATGCCGCCCGACAGAGTGCGCGCGACAATCGCCATCCAAACGGGTCCAGGCGTTAGGAATAGAATGAAAATCCCACCTGCGTATAATCCCAAATCAAAAATATCTACTGTCATTCACGGATCCCTGGATCGACGCACTATGCGCGTGGATCACACTAAACAAGTTTCATGTTGTATGCAGTTTGATGTGCCATCCGCCTCGGTCACATGAATTGCCTGCGCACGATCGCCAAGTTCACGAAATACGTCGATTTCAGTGCCTGTCATCCATGCTTGGGCACCCAGTTCATAAACCTCTTGATACAGGGCTGCGCGTCGTTGGCTGTCTAAATGTGCTGATACCTCGTCCAACAACACTAAGGGGGCTGTGCCGATCTGGTCTTTGAGTGCGCGCGCATTTGCAAGGATCATGGAAATCAACAATGCCTTTTGTTCGCCCGTTGAACAATCCCGCGCCATGACACCTTTGCGCTGAAAAACACCACTCATATCGGTGCGATGGGGGCCCACCAATGTGCGACCAGCGGCCATATCACGAAAACGACTTTCCTGTAGCGTGCCTTGTAAATCATCGATAGTTGTCGGCATTTCGCCTTCACTTTGTTCAAGCGTCAGCTGTGCTGCAGGGAATTCAGTGGATGCAGTATTTTGTGCGTTTTGAATCAGTTCCAGCGCGCGCATACGTGCAGTATGAATTTCCACTCCTGTATGGGCCATTTGCAATTCAATTGCACGATACCAGTGGGCATCGCGCACTTGTTCTTTTAACAACTTATTGCGTTCGCGCATCGCCTTTTCATAGTTCAATGATGCCTCGGCATGTGATGGAAAAAAACTAAGCGTTATCCGATCAAGGAAACGACGACGCCCTTCTGCGCCCTCAATCCACAAACGATCCATCGCAGGAACCAGCCAAATGACCCTAGATATTTCCCCCAAGGCGAGTTGGGATACAGGTTTGTCATCAATCAAAACGCGTCGGGCGGCGCCTTCATCTGATGTGATTTTGGTTTGGTGCGTGCGTTTATCCCGAATAAGATCTGATTGTAGTTGCCAGCCCAAACTTTCAGGGCGACGTGTCATATCCAGCGCACTGGCGCGCCGCATGCCCCGACCTGGGGAAAATAGGGATACAGCCTCAAGGATATTTGTTTTGCCCGAACCATTGCTGCCATAAATAGCAACAGGCCGTTCATCAAACGTCAAACGCGCAAGTTTGTGAGAGCGGAAATGAGACAGAAGAAGGGTAGATAGATGCAACATTATCTACCCAAAACCGCCCTATGGGTCACACGCGCATTGGCATAACAACATAGACTGCTGATGTGTCATTGCCTTCGCGCATTAATGTAGGATCACCAGATGAATTGAACATGAAAACAGCGTTTTCACGGTCGACCTGACTGGCAATTTCCAACAGGTATTTGGCGTTAAAACCGATTTCCAATCGCTCATCGCCATAAGCCACGGCCAATTCTTCTTCAGCGGCGCCGCTGTCTGGTGAATTCACAGAAAGGATCAATCGATCTTCATCAAGTGATAGTTTCACAGCGCGCGATCGCTCAGAAGATACTGTTGATACACGATCCACCGCTTTGGCAAATTCGCTAGCATCCACTTCTAGGCGGCGTGTGTTCCCCGCTGGGATGACGCGCTGATAATCTGGGAATGTGCCGTCAATTACCTTGGATGTTAGGGTAATTTCAGGGGTTGCAAAGCGCACTTTGGTCTCTGAGACGGAAACGGCGATTTGCACATCATCATCTTCTAGCAGCTTGCGCAATTCACCAACCGTTTTGCGTGGTACGATGATGCCGGGCATATCCGACGCGCTATCAGGCAGATCCGCATCCACTCTGGCCAATCGGTGCCCATCTGTTGCAACGCACCGCAAAACCTGACCGCCATCAGCGTCAGCGATATGCATGTAAACACCATTTAGGTAATACCGCGTTTCTTCTGTTGAGATTGCAAACTTGGACTTATCAAACAGACGACGCAGCACTGGCGCAGGAGCCGTAAAGTTCGAGTCATATTCCGAGGAAGCCATCACTGGGAAATCCTCTTTTGGCAGTGTCGCTAGTGAAAAGTTTGATCGCCCCGCTTCTACTGTCAAACGCCCCTTGGTGGCATCATCGGTCAGCGTGACCAATGCGCCATCTGGCAGTTTACGCACGATGCCGCCTCGACCCACGCGGAGAACGCGCGCAGAAAACGCCTGGCCATCCTCACCTTCCTCAAAGACGTCGTGGCATTGCCCGCGTCGCGCCTCGTCGCGCGCGCGCGCGTCGCCGCCGTCGGCGCCGGCTGGAACGCGTGCGCGAGGTCG
>CAXABH010000141.1:0-5360 GCA_963966925.1 uncultured Rhodobacterales bacterium | reverse complement strand
GGTTCAATTCACGAAGGCGCGTTTGAATATCACGGTCAAATTCAACCTCAATCGCATCCCAGCCAGCCGCTCTTGCCGCTTTGGCACAAAAGGCCGCGCTGACACGGCTCACAGCCGCCTCAGATGTCCAGCCACCCATCAGCACAACCACACGTTTTGGATCTTGTTCAATCATGCCACATCTCCGCCGCTAATGGTCTCTGCATCTCTGCCAATTCGTTTAATTTCCCAGCGTAGCTCAACGCCGCAGGTCGCGCGCACAGCTTCTATTACCTCGATGCCAAGCCGCTCAATATCACGGGCGCTAGCGGCGCCATGATTGATAAGGAAATTACAGTGTTTTTCATTCATCGACGCATCGCCAATACGCTTGCCGCGGCAACCAGCTTCATCGATGACCTGCCATGCTTTATGGCCCTCAGGCCAAACCTGCGGGATCAATTTGAAGTTCGAGCGAGGCGCGATGAATGGCCTGCGCACTTATTTCAGGAATGATACCCGCTTTGCCCTGCAGTTTGGCAAGCGTGCCTTCCACCAACATCATGGCACGCACTTCAGCCGTATCTGTAAACAGGCGTCCTGCATCCCCGACAGGAAATAATTTCGCGTAATTTGCACTATCAAATAGCGAAGCAGCCATATGTCTTAATCCTTTATGATCTGATCAATCAGGGTGGCCAATCCCACAGGGTCCGAAAAAAACGGCGAATGGCTGCGCGCGATGTCATAAACATCCTGTTGGTTCCAATCAGAAACCATCGTCAATTGATGTTCTGGCGGGATGGTTTGATCCTGCGTGCAGCGAATATAGGATTTTGGCACGCGCGCATAATTATCGCCAATCTGGATTGGGGTTGCCTGTGGTTTAATCGCTTGTGTGCACAGGTTCGCAAGGGCAAATTCCACATCTGAATCTGAACAATCCTGATAAAACAAATCGCGTGCTTTGTGGGGCAGAATGTTCATGCCCAACCCATCAGGCGTGCGCTCAACCCCTTCTAGGATCGGCTGGCGGGGGGCCTCTTTGCGCATGTCTGTCAGGGACAGTCCATTGCGCGGAACATAGGCACACAGGTAGATCAGGCGTTCAATCCGATCAGGTGCTTTTTCAGCGGCCGCTGATATGGGAAAGCCCGCCATGGAATGGCCCAGAACAATCGCGTTATCCTCAATCGCGTCCAAAATCGCATCTGCGTATAGGTCCAGCGTAATATCAGCAATGGGATAAGGGTTCGCTCCATGCCCCGGCAAATCAATGGCAGTTGCGGTATACCCCAAATCCCGTAGTGCAGGCTGTAGATCGCGAAAGGCCCATGCCCCGTGGCAGGATCCATGCACCAGCAAAATATTAGACATGTCCAATCTCTTTCATAAAGTCGGTGAGAATGTGCGCGTATTCAGCAGGATTTTCGACACAAGGCAAATGTCCCGCGCGGCGGATTAATTCAAAGCGGGCACCGGGGATTAATTCAACGGTTTCACGCACCAAATCAGGGGGTGTTGATCCATCCTCTGATCCCGCAATGCCCAATGTAGGCAGGCGCAATCCAGAGGTGGGCGTATAAAAATCTGTCCCAGAAATCGCCTGACAGCAGCCAATGTATCCTTCGTCGGGTTGACGTTCTAACATGTGTTTCCAAGCAGCCAATTCAGGTGTGGCGCGAAAATCTGCGCCAAACCAGCGGTCCATGACCGCATCAGACAGCGCTGTTATACCAGATGTACGAACGGCATTGATGCGATCCTGCCACAATGCGGGTTGGCCGATTTTGGCCGCCGTGTTGGACAACACCATCGCACGGACCAAATCCATGCGTTTTACCGCCAATCCTTGGGCGATCATTCCGCCGATGGACAGGCCAACAAACAGCGCATCTTTGACGTTTAGGTGATCCAGCAATGCTTCAACATCGCGCACCAATGTTCCCATGGAATAGGGGGCAGGTGGGCATTCGGACAGCCCGTGTCCGCGTTTGTCGTAACGAATATAACAATTCCCCTTTGGCATCAGGGGTAGGATCGCGTCCCACAGGCGCAAGTCTGTACCAAGTGAATTTGCAAAAACAACGGGCCGACCATTTAGTGTGCCATCAACGCGATAATGTAGATCAATGTGATCTAATTTTGCGATTTTCATTTATGCCCTCATGCGTTAAGCGCGCGTTCGAACACATCTCTATCAACATTCCCACCCGAGGCAACCGCGATCACACAGTCTGATGATGTCTGATCGCTGTGAAATAGGGCCGCAGCCAATGCCACCGCACCCCCTGGTTCAATTGTGATTTTTAATCTGTCATGGGCCAGTCGCATAGCATGCAGGGCCTGTGCCTCGGTCACTGTTATGCCCCTATGACACAACCGCTGCATGATCGGGAAAGTCAGCTGACCAGGGGAAATCGTGACAATTGCATCGCACAGGCTGCCCAAGGTGGTTGGGTTACGTTCGATTTGACCAGTGATCAGCGATCTGCAGACATCGTCAAACCCCTCTGGTTCTATGGGCCGCACGCGCATGTTGGGCGCATCCTGTTCTAATGCCAGCGCGATTCCAGACGTTAGCCCACCACCCCCACAACAGACCAAGACATCGGCATCCGCAATGCCCAATTCGCCAGCCTGTTGCGCGATTTCTAAACCACAAGTGCCTTGGCCTGCGATCACTTCGGGTTCGTCGAAGGGTTTGATCAGGGTTAGATCCCGTTCTTTTGAAATACGCGCACCAATTTCATCGCGATCCTCATTTTCACGATCATAAAGGACGACTTCTGCGCCCAGTGCGCGGGTGTTATCGATTTTCGTTTTTGGCGCATCAATGGGCATAATAATAACCGAGCTGACACCGTGCTGGCGCGCGGCCAGTGCCACACCCTGTGCATGATTGCCCGAGGAAAAGGCGATCACCCCTTTGGCACGTATGTCGTCGGGCAGGGCAGACACTGCAGAAAAGGCACCGCGATATTTAAAACTGCCGGTATGTTGCAAGCATTCGGGTTTCACAAAAACCTGCTTACCCGCAATTTCATCAAGAAAGGGGGACGAGAGCAGAGGCGTGATACGTTTATGACCCGTCAGGCGATCATTGGCGGCGCGAATGCGGTTATAATCCATCTTTCATCTCCTTTATCCAGGCTGATAATACGGCGATGGCTTCTGGTTCGTCTAAAAATGGAATATGGGCACGATCTGGAACATGGGCTAGATACATGTTTGGCATGCGTCGCTTCATTTCCAGCGTCGTGTCATGCGACAACAGATCAGAATTCGCACCATGCATCAGGGCACAGGGCAAACCGTCAAGCGCGTCAAACAAGGGCCACGCATCCGCGTCACCTGCATTTTTGAACGTTTCAATAACCGCATCACGCAGTTTAGGATCATAGGTCAGGTGCAGGCCATCTGGATGTTCCTGATATAAAATACGCGCTTCCTCTAACCAGCGGGATGGGGGGACATTTGCAAAACCTGTTGCCGTGCGTGCGCGCATTTCGGCTGCTTCTGCATAGGTTTTGGCAGCGGGGCGGCGGCCCAAATAATCGGAAATAATGTTCAATCCCGATTGTTCCAGTTTTGGGCCAACATCATTTAGCGCAACGCCCAATAGGCGGTTTTTGGCAGTTGCAGCCATGTACATTGCGTTTAATCCACCGCGGGACGTACCCAAGATCGCAACCTGTTCCAAACCCAAATGATCCAACAATTCAATGGCATCTTGTGTTTCGCGCGGCACAGCATAGGTGGTGAAATCATCCGCCCAATCGGATGCACCACGTCCGCGGTAATCTAATGTAATCAAGCGAACATCGCGCAGGTGGGGGGCGACAAAATCAAAATCGCGCCCTGATCGTGTCAAACCTGCCAAACACAAAATAGGCAATCCCACACCCTGATCCGTATAGTGCAGGTTCAAACCGTCAGACGTTTCAAAATACGGCATTAGCGTGCGGCCAAATCTGGGATCAGCGTCAAATCATCAAGTTCAAAGTTTGGTTTGGCGGGTAAGTTATCCATTGGATCATCCGCGCGGTTCACCCAAACCGTCTGAAATCCGTATCCACAGGCCCCCGCCGCGTCCCACCCGTTTGAGGACACGAATAAAACCTCGCTTGGCGCAACACCCAACTTTTCACCGACCAAGTCATAGACTTTGGAGCTGGGTTTAAAAATGCCGACACTTTCAACTGACAGGACATCGTCCAACAGGTGTTCCAAACCCGCAGATTGCACCGCACCCTTAAGCATATCTGGTGATCCATTCGACAGGATCGCTGTAGTGAACCCCTGTTGCTTTAATGATGCCAGCATTTCAGGAACTTCTTCATAGGCCTGTAATTCCCAATACAATGCCAATAGGCGTTCGCGCATTTCTGTCTCACCCTCTAGGCTAAGGGCTGACATGGCGAAATCCAATCCATCTTGGGTCACTTGCCAGAAATCTGTGTATTCTGCCGTAATCGTACGCAACCACGTGTATTGAAGCTGTTTTGCGCGCCAAATTTCTGCCAATTGGGGCCAGATCGCTGCCAGTTTTGCATGCTCTGGCTCTGCGGCCGCGATGCGGGCGGCGGCTGCTACATCAAATAGTGTTCCATAGGCATCAAATACGCATGCTTTGATTGGCATAAATTTCTCCTGACCTTTTGATTAGGAAACCATGATTACGCGCTGGGGGGAAGGGGCAAAGTGCGTAATTTTTTTGGCAAAGACACCTGTCGAACACACAAGCAATGCCAACTGGTTATCAACGCATTTTGATCAATACTGCGCCCGCGCGTCCTGGTGTCATCGTTGCGTCGTGGGCAGTTGCGCTGTCTTCTAAGGCCAGTATGTGATGCACCGCGGGTACAAATGCACCCGCTGCATGCGCACGGTGCAAGGCGTCAATGGCGGCGTCACGTTCCGGCTTGGGAAGGATATAGATCAACACGATGTCGATCGTGATTGCCTTAAAAAGATAGGGACCAAATGGAAAGGTTGGTGTCATGTCCTTACCCGATCCATAGGCGGCGATTGTCCCATTTGCGCGCACGACGCGATGCAAAAGATCTGCGTTTGCCCCAAATTCCACCTCAACCGCGCGATCAACTCCATTTGGTGCGCACGCCAAAATCTGATCCGCCAAATCCGCCGCACGATATTCTAAAACGTGGTCTGCAC
Organism: uncultured Rhodobacterales bacterium; assembly: GCA_963966925.1. Lineage (GTDB taxonomy): Bacteria > Pseudomonadota > Alphaproteobacteria > Rhodobacterales > Rhodobacteraceae > HIMB11. Next base: position 203 of record CAXABH010000141.1, on the reverse strand, counting down.
CAGCGGCAGTCATACGATCAAATCCAGCTGGCGATCCCGTTGCAATCACAGTTGCACCCGCCCATTTGGCCAATTGAATGGCATTATGTCCAACCGAACCTGCCCCCCCTGAAATCAACAGGGTCTGGCCCGTAATATCACCGCCGCCCAAAACCGCATGCGCGGCCGTTAGGCCAGGGATCCCCAAACACGCGCCTGTTTCC
>CAXABH010000140.1:0-5417 GCA_963966925.1 uncultured Rhodobacterales bacterium | reverse complement strand
TTCTGTTGTGCGCGGGTGCGATCGGATCGTTCCTGTAGATGTCTATGTTCCAGGCTGCCCTCCAACGGCAGAGGCGCTGCTTTATGGGGTGATGGCATTGCAACGTAAAATCAGACGCACGGGGACATTGGTACGATGACGGCTGTCTTGCAAGAGTTGGGTGAATACCTGTCGCTGAAACGCAATGATTGCGTTTTGTACTGGTCCATCGCACATGATGAATTGACGGTGGATGTTGCGCCCTCAAACATCGAAGATTTCGTTGAATTCCTGAAGTCGGATCAGCGCTGCAAATTTTCAACGCTTGTCGATATCACAGGCGTTGATTACCCAGAGCGGGCCAAGCGATTTGACGTGGTTTATCATTTCCTATCCATGTATCAAAACCAACGTATCCGGTTGCGTGTGTCGATCCGAGAAGAGGATATGTTGCCCTCAATCGTGAACGTGCATCCAAGCGCAAATTGGTTTGAACGTGAAGTGTTTGATATGTTCGGCATTTTGTTTACAAATCACCCTGACCTGCGCCGTTTGTTAACGGATTATGGCTTTCGTGGGTATCCATTGCGCAAAGATTTCCCAACGACTGGGTATGTCGAGGTGCGCTATGATGAGGCAGAAAAGCGCGTGGTTTATGAACCCGTGAAACTGACCCAAGAATATCGTCAATTCGACTTTATGAGCCCATGGGAAGGGGCGGAATATATCCTTCCGGGTGATGAGAAAGAGGCTGCGAAATGATGGACGGATCAAAAGGTTTCGAAGACGCCCAAACCGGCGAACAGCAAATCCGCAATTTTAACATCAACTTCGGACCACAGCACCCCGCGGCACACGGCGTGTTGCGTTTGGTGTTGGAACTGGACGGTGAAATCGTTGAACGCTGTGATCCGCACGTTGGATTGTTGCATCGCGGTACTGAAAAACTGATGGAGAGCCGCACATATTTGCAAAACCTGCCGTATTTCGATCGGTTGGATTATGTGGCGCCCATGAACCAAGAGCATGCTTGGTGTCTTGCGATTGAAAAACTTACGGGCGTCGAAGTGCCCCGTCGTGCATCGTTGATCCGTGTTCTTTATTCTGAAATCGGACGTGTTTTGAACCACCTGCTAAACGTCACTACTCAGGCGATGGATGTGGGTGCATTAACACCACCGCTTTGGGGTTTTGAAGAACGTGAAAAGCTGATGTGTTTTTATGAACGCGCATGTGGTGCACGTCTTCACGCGGCCTATTTTCGTCCCGGTGGTGTGCATCAGGATCTACCAGCAGAATTGATTGACGATATCGAAGCCTGGGCGCATCAGTTCCCGGCGCGCTTGGATGATATCGACAACCTGTTGACTGAAAACCGCATCTTTAAACAGCGAAATGCCGATATCGGTATCATCACTGAAGAAGATATTCAGAACTATGCGTTCTCGGGTGTCATGGTGCGTGGTTCTGGTCTTGCATGGGATTTGCGTCGTGCGCAGCCCTATGAATGCTATGATGAGTTTGAGTTCCAAATTCCTGTTGGAAAAAATGGTGATTGTTATGATCGCTATTTGGTCCGTATGGAAGAAATGCGTCAGTCGGTCAGTATTATTTTACAGGCCGTCCAAAAACTGCGCGAATGCCCTGGTGATATTTTGGCGCGTGGCAAACTTACGCCGCCAAAACGGTCGGACATGAAAACCTCGATGGAGGCATTGATCCACCACTTCAAACTTTACACCGAAGGGTTCCACGTTCCCGCAGGTGAAGTTTACGCAGCCGTCGAAGCGCCAAAAGGTGAATTTGGTGTTTACCTTGTCGCTGATGGTACGAACAAACCTTATCGTGCAAAACTGCGCGCGCCAGGGTTCCCGCATCTTCAGGCCATGGATCACATGGCAAAAGGCCATCAGTTGGCCGATGTTGCCGCAATTATCGGCACCATGGATATCGTATTCGGAGAGATTGACCGCTAATGCTACGCCGTCTTTACCACGACCAACCCGAAAGCTTTGCCTTTACCCCTGCAAACCAGGCTTGGGCAGAAGCGCAAATTAAAAAATACCCAGATGGGCGCCAGCAATCTGCGATTATCCCGTTGTTATGGCGGGCCCAAGAACAAGAGGGATGGTTAACGCGTCCCGCAATTGAGGGCGTGGCAGAAATGCTGGGCATGGCATACATGCGCGCGCTTGAGGTTGCGACCTTCTACTTCATGTTCCAGCTTCAGCCTGTGGGCAGTGTCGCGCACGTACAAGTATGTGGCACACTATCTTGCATGATTTGCGGTGCAGAAGATTTGATTGGTGTGTGCAAAGAAAAAATTGCGGACAAGGCGCATGATGTTTCTGCAGATGGTAAGTTTAGCTGGGAAGAGGTAGAGTGCCTTGGTTCCTGCTCAAACGCGCCGATGGTTCAAATTGGAAAAGACTATTACGAAGATTTGACCGCAGAAAAATTTGCGTGGATTTTGGACGAATTGGACGCTGGTCGTGTTCCCACACCTGGCCCACAAAACGGACGGTACGCCGCCGAGCCTTTGGGCGGTTTGACGACGCTGGGTGAATTTGACAGCGGCAAGACAAAATTCAACGCTTCAGCGCAATTGGCAACTGATATTGGTGACACTGTAAAACGCATTGATGGAACTGAGGTTCCCCTGATCACACCTTGGGTGAAATCAGAAAAATCAGCCGCTAAGAAGGCCGCGCCAAAAGCAAAAGCAGCCGAAAAACCCGTAGCGGCGTCTAAATCAGATGAAAAAGCAACGGTTGCGGCGAAAAAGCCACGCACAATGAAAGCCCCCCGCAAGGCGGGCGCAGATGATTTGAAATTGATCAAGGGCGTTGGTCCAAAGTTGGAAAAGCTTTTGAATACACTAGGGTTTTACCACTTTGACCAAATCGCCAAATGGAGCGCAGAAGAGCTTTCTTGGGTCGATGACAACTTAGAAGGTTTCAAAGGCCGTGCGAGCCGTGACGAATGGGTCTCACAAGCAGATACTCTCGCAAAAGGCGAAATGACTGAATTCTCTTCCCGTGTTAAGAAAGGGGACGTCTACTGACGTTTTTTAAACACATGGGAGTAATGAAATGAATAAACCATTAAGTTCAACATCCTGCCAAACCGGTTGCTGGGTTCTAGCAGCCGCATCTGGTGTGGTTGTGCTTGCTGTATGTTTGTTTCTCATTGAATTGGGAATACTTGCGTCAATCTTTATGAGCGCAGTTGTATTTATTGTTGTTGGGTTGTTGCTGGGATGGATTTTTTGTTCTGAACTAAAGCCGCTTGTTCAGTCCACGCAAACAACAGACACACCTAAGGCGCCAGAACCTGCGGCTGCTGCGGAACCTACGGCTGCGCCAGAACCCGCACCTGTTGCGGCATCTGCCAGTGCATCCGCATCTGCGACGCCTGATGTTGAAACAGCCGAGGACGCAGCGCGCCCCGAAGCTCTGAGTAGTGCGCGTGCTGGTGGCGCGGATGACTTGAAAATGATCAAAGGTGTTGGTCCAAAGCTGGAGATCATGCTGAATGATCTTGGGTTTTATCACTTTGACCAAATCGCAGCTTGGAGTGCTGCAGAGGTGGCTTGGGTTAACGATAACCTGGCTGGGTTCAAAGGCCGAGTTAGCCGCGATAATTGGGTCGAACAGGCCAGCAAACTGGCCACTGGCCAAGAAACAGAGTTTTCCAAACGCGTTTCTGATGGAGATGTGTACTAGGTGAACATGATGGAGCAGCACGACGAACAACATTTATCCAAACAAGGGCGCATTGTGGCGCTTGTGATTGCTGGGTCGATGCTGTTTTGGATTGCTGCTCAATATATCGGACCGCAGATCGGTCTATCGGGTCGCTTTGCGATTTTGATCGATCTGCTGGTACTAGCCGCGCTGTTTTGGGCGATGGTTGTAACTGCACAAATTTGGCGTAAACGCCAAGCGAATAAAGGATGATTGTCACATGCTAAAGGACCAAGATCGGATCTTTACTAATCTCTATGGGATGCATGATCGAACTCTCAAAGGCGCATTGGGACGTGGTCATTGGGACGGCACTGCGAAAATTATCCAAAATGGCCGTGATTGGATCATTGATCAGATGAAGGCATCTGGTCTGCGTGGTCGTGGTGGTGCGGGTTTCCCAACGGGACTCAAATGGTCATTCATGCCAAAAGAAAGCGATGGGCGTCCTGCCTATTTGGTAATTAATGCCGATGAATCGGAACCAGGCACCTGTAAAGACCGTGAAATCATGCGCCACGATCCGCACACATTGATCGAAGGGGCCTTGATTGCATCATTCGCAATGAATGCAAACGCTTGTTACATCTATATCCGCGGTGAATACATTCGTGAAAAAGAAGCACTGCAAAGTGCCATTGATGAGGCCTATGACGCAGGTCTGCTTGGTAAAAATGCTGCAAAATCAGGCTGGGACTTTGATTTATACTTGCACCACGGGGCAGGGGCCTACATCTGTGGCGAAGAAACCGCATTGATCGAAAGCCTTGAGGGGAAAAAGGGCATGCCGCGAATGAAGCCTCCGTTTCCTGCGGGTGCTGGGCTTTATGGGTGTCCGACAACTGTGAATAATGTTGAATCGATTGCTGTTGTGCCAACGATTTTGCGCCGTGGTCCGGAATGGTTTTCAGGCTTTGGTCGTCAGAACAACGCAGGCACAAAATTATTTGCGATTTCTGGGCACGTTAATCACCCTTGTGTTGTCGAAGAAGCGATGTCGATCAGTTTTGAAGAGCTGATTGAAACTCATTGTGGTGGCATTCGTGGCGGATGGGATAATTTGCTGGCTGTGATCCCTGGTGGATCCTCTGTTCCGTGTGTGCGCGGTGAAAACATGCGCGATGCAATTATGGATTTTGATTATTTACGCGGCGATTTGGGATCAGGTTTGGGAACAGCAGCTGTGATTGTTATGGATAAATCTGTTGATATTATCAAAGCGATTTGGCGTTTATCCAAGTTTTATAAACACGAAAGCTGTGGTCAATGTACCCCTTGCCGTGAAGGCACAGGTTGGATGATGCGTGTGATGGATCGTCTGGTCAAAGGCGAAGCGAACCCAGAAGAAATCGATATGTTGTGGGATGTCACCAAGCAGGTCGAAGGCCACACAATTTGCGCACTTGGCGATGCGGCTGCTTGGCCAATTCAGGGGTTGATCCGCAATTTCCGAGAAGAAATTGAAGACCGGATAAAAGCACAACAAACAGGGCGCACAGGCGCCATGGCAGCAGAGTAAGCCAGATGTTTATGAACGACGCACCAACATCTGATCACCAATATTCCAACAGCCGTGCCAATCTGCGCGTGGCTGTGGGAATGGCTGTTGTTGTGTCGGTCTTGCTTGCGGGATGTACAGGTACAATTCGCAACGTGAATGCAGTCAAATTTGACGGTCATTATTTCACAGGC